>CAZYYH010000001.1:0-67961 GCA_964651725.1 uncultured Halobacteriales archaeon
TCGGCAACCGGCTCAAGCAGCTCGACGAGCGCCCGCCCGCGTCCGAGGAGTTCCAGGCGCGCCAGCACAGCCTCCAGCCGCCCGCGGACTCCACGGACGTGCTCTCCGTAATCGAGGGCGTGCTCGACGCCGAGGAGGACGCCATCCAGACGTACCGCGACCTCATCACGGCCGCCCGGGACGCCGACGATCCCGTCACCGAGGATCTCGCCGTCACCGTCCTCGCCGACGAGGAAGCCCACCGCACCGAGTTCCGCGGCTTCCGCCGCGAGTACGGCGACGAGTAAGTCGAACAGCTTTTCATCGCGGCGACGGACGGTTCACGTCGGCATGAACACCACCATCGTCGCGCTCGCGCTGCTCACCGGTCTCGTCGCCGGTGCGCTGTTCGCCTATCTTCGGGTTCCGATTCCCGCACCGCCGAACCTCGCCGGGATCATGGGCATCGTCGGCATCTACCTCGGCTACAAGCTCGTCAGGTGGTCCGGGTACAGCTACGACTTGCTCGACGCGCTCGGCGTGTAGACGGGACGCCATGATCCGCGCGTCCGAAGAAAAGGTGTGGAACCGCTGGGGACGGGGTTAGTTGGTGGAGCCGAACGTCACCGCGACCGCGCCATCCGTCTCGAAGTTCTTCACGGTCCCCGAGTAGTAGTAGGCGTCGATACCGCCGATGACGTAGCCGTCCACGGTCGAGCCGTCGATCTCGTCGCTGTCCTGGACCGAGCCGCGCGACGAGTCCTTCACGACTTCGCCGGTCACCTCGAACGAGTAGTTGGTCTGCAGCGGCGAGCCGGAGCCGTCGATGACGACGTACTTCGAGTGGTCCGTCGAACCGTCGCCCGAGGAGCCGTCGCCGGACGAACCATCGCCGGACGAACCGTCGTCGGAGGAGCCGAGCGTGCTCTGGTCGACCTGCTGGCCGTCGAGTTCGAGGCCGAACGTGTGGCCCGTCGGCGACTCGAACCGCGTGATGTCGCCGGTCACGTCGAACGTGTCCGTGCCGCCGAGCGCCGCGCCGCCCGCACACCGCCACGTCCCGTCGTCCAGCTGCTCGATCACGTCGTCGGGGTCCGCGCCCGGGCCCGCCTGGCCCGTGCCAACGATGCCGGGCGTGCCGTCCTGGCTCGGCGCGACCTCGAAGACGTACTCGGCGTGGGTCGTGTCCTGGGGGCCGGTGACGGTGAGCGCCCGCGTGCTCGCCGCGTCGCCGGACGAGCCATCGCCGGAGCCGTCGTCCGTCGAGTCGTCACCGGACGAACCGTCGCCGGACGAACCGTCACCGGACGAACCGTCACCGGACGAGCCGTCGTCGGAGGAGCCGAGCGTACTCGGATCGACCTCCTGGCCGTCGAGGACGACCGTCGCGCTCCCGTCGAGCGCGAAGCTCGTGACGTCGCCCGCGAACCGGAAGCTGTCCGAGCCGCCCGCGACGCCGCCGGAGACGGAACCGTCGGACGAGATGATGTCGTCCTCGTCTATCGTGGCGCTGCAGCCCGTGGTCTTCCTGACGGAGTCCGACACGGCGAACTCGTACGTCGCCGGACTCGACGCGCTCCCGCCCGAGATGCAGAGCGTGTGCGGGAGTTCGAGGTCGCTGCTGCCGAGCGAGCCCTGGTTCAGCCACTCGCCGTCGAGCGCGATGGAGGCGGAGCCGTCGAGACTGAAGCCCGCGATCTCGCCGGAGAACGCGTAGCTGTCGGCCTCGCCGGTTACCCGTCCGGACACGACGCCGTCGGACCGGAGGGCGTCCGCGTCGTCGACCGACGCGTCGTACGCTTGCGTCTTCTCGACCTGGTCCGTGACGCGGAACGAGTAGTCCACGGGGGACGAGCTGCTGCCACCCTCGATGGTGATGCCGTGGGGCAGGTCGGAGTCGCCCGTGGGGTCGCCGTCCAGCGACGAGCCGCCCGAGCCGCTGCTGGAGCCGCTCGCGGCCTCCTCGGCCGTGGTCGGACATCCGGCGGGCGGGGTGCGCGACGGGTTGTTCGTGACGTTCTCCTGGCTCACCCGGCTGGAGATGGCGCCCTTGACGCGGCTGTCACGCAGCGTGGGGCGGTCGTCGGAGTAACGCGTGCCGACGGCCGAGTAGCCCATGTCCTGGGCCACGTCGACGTTCTCCGCGAGCGTCTCCGTGGAGTGGCCGCGCATCCAGATACCCCGGCCGTTCGTGCCGGTGCCCGAATCGCGCGGACGCGAGTCTACGACGACGACGGAGTCGCGGATGACCGAGTCGTTGGTCCCGATGCGGAAGTTCGAGATGTTGTTGTTGCGCGCGAAACAGCCCTCGATTATGGTGTCACCGCCGGTCTCCGCGTCGAACTGCGCGGCGGGGCCGGACGCGTAGATGCCGTTGTCCGTGAACCACTGGACGTTGACGTTCCGGATGGTGCAGAGTCCGAGGTGGTCGTCGCCGTCCACCCAGATGCCGGGGTGACGGGTCCGGGTGTCGCCGCCGTCGCCGAGATAGACGTTCTCGATGACGGCGTGACCGTCGCGGTTCTCGGCCGCGGGCGTGATGCCGTTCGCGCCGCCAGCCTCGTTCACGCCCTTGACGCCGACGTTCCGGATGACGCCCGTGCCGGAGCCGACGCGGATGCCGAGTTCGCAGCCCGCGCCGCTCGCGGTGATGTCGATGAGCTTGTTCTCGAACACCTCGCCGTCCCTGACGGTGTGCGTGTACCGTTCGCCTGAACCGACCGTGATGGTCTCATAGTCGGAGGACGCCGCACCCACGTGTCCGGTGCTCGCTGCGGCAGCTGCCGCCGCGGCCGTCAGACCGAGGTACGTTCGCCTACCGATAGGAGATGCTTTACTATCGTCATCGTTGCCTTGGGGGGACATCGTCCGGGTAAGGACACATTACTCGGATAACCATTATGGCGTGTTACTCACCATCACGTCCCAGCATCGGATAGTTGCGTGTCAGCTACTACCCGGTCGGAATCGAGTTGATTACCGGTTGATTCGAGTTACGTACCAGTTCGACCCCGGTAATGGCCATCGACGTGCACTTCGTGCGCGAGAGGTAGCCGCACGTTACCCGGGAGTAAGCAGTTCGTAACGGAATGCAGGCGGGAACGCGACACCTACGGACGGGCACGTACCGAATGGAAGTCAAAGAGGGAACGGCGTTCGCGGCGGGTCGGACGGGCGTCGATTCACCGTCGACGTCGAATCGGGTCGGAATCGACGGCCGGGGCTTCGTCGAATCGGCGGTCGACTCCCGGACCCACCTCTCAACCGGCGAGCAGACCCAGCACTCCGAAGACGACCATTCCGACGCCGACGACGCGAGCGAGCACCACCTTCCAGTCCGCCGGCTCCGCCTCGGACCACGACCGCTTGCTTCCGATGGAGTCCAGTTGCTCCTCGAACCGCGCGACCTCGTACGGCCAGATCGCGCCGGGGAGCCCGAACGCGAGCAGGACGAATGCCAGGGGACCTTCCATACCACCGCTACCCCTGCAGGTGCCGCATACGCTTTCTCGTACGACGCGGTCGTCCCGACGGACCCGGGACGAGTCGCCGTCGGCCGTGCGCGTCGAACCGCTCCGGCTACTGCCGTCGTCCGGCGTTCGTCCGTCGACTCGACCATCGCCCGAGACGGCCGAAAACGTCTTGTGCGTGGGCTGCTCGCGTATCACCGAGTAATACTAGAGGAGAATAACGCGCGGCCGGAACGCCACCACCCCACCGGTACACATGCCCCCGGACTCCGACGAGACCGACGTCGCAATCCCCCTCGAACACGCGCGGTCGGCGATCCTGCGCTACCTCGCTGAGCGGGGCGAACCGGTCGAGAACCTGGAACTCCTCACGACCGCCGTTCGCACTGCGGAGGTCGACCGCCGCGACGTCGGCGTGACCGACCTGCCGCTCCGAACCGTCCACGACTGCCTCACGGCCGACCACCTTCCGGCGCTGGACCGCGAAGGTCTCGTCGACTACAACCGGGCGGCCGAAACCGTCACCCTCGCGGTGCGGCCCGACCGCATCGAAGCTCTCTTGCGGCGCGATGGCTCCGGGCGATGACTCCAAGCGACGAACCTGCCGCAGAAGTGGGACCGCTGAGTTGCGCGATTTTGCTCGGACGCGATGCTGGGGTGGTGGGGTTGGCGTGCATGGTCGGTCCTCGTTGAGGTCGTCCAGGTAGTTGCGGCGCGATTCCATCCGCTTGAGCATGTCGGGGTGGTCGCAGTGATCGCGGATCACTTTGTGCGTGGCGTTCACGCGCTCGGCGAGCACCTCGAGCGGCCAGCCCTTGTTCCGGTGCCAGGTGATGGAGCCAGTGCGGTATTGATGCGTGCTCGACTGCTCTCCGAGAGGGAATGCAGTAGTTGAGTAAGTTCATCCCGAAATCGAGAGAAGTAGCAGCCCATCTTCATCCGGATGATCGTCGTGTGAAGGCGTTACAACTGGTGTTGGTTTCTCTGCACCCAACAGTTACGTGTCATTCTCGGCTCGGAGCTCTCACTCCTTCTGTTCACCGTGCAAACGTCCTTTGAGGTAGCTGGCAGAAGCGATAGCCGTCGTGACGACGCCGGCTCCAAAGCCGATGCCGAGCCCGGGTAGGAATCCAGGTCCATCACTAAAGGTCCCAACGCGGTCGGTTCCCCCACTGCCAGTGCCTCCCTTGCGTGACTGTTTCTCATCACCATCACTGGAGATATCTTCGGTACCAGCTCCACTCCCGCTGGCGTTGGCCTCACTCGTTCGTGGGTCACCGCCACCGCCTGTGCCGGAAGCCCATGACGAGAGATCGTCGCCGAAGTCACTCACGTCTTCACCTTCGATACTTCGACGATGGAACTCGATGATGTCCTCCGTAGCGGGCTGTGGAGTGTGGCCTGCATCCTCGTAGATGCGGAACTGGGCTTGCACGCCAGCCTCGGCGTACGCCTGCTGGCAGAACGGGAATCGGTTTTCGATCATGTCCTCGCCATAGACAGACAGGGCGGTCTGTCGCAGTTCCTCGCTGGTCCACGCGTCGTCGTAGGGAATCGTGTCGTTGGTGTCCTCGGCCCCCATGTAGAGGAACTGATTCACTCGGTCGAGCGCGTCACGGTCGACGGGGTTCCCAGTGAGCGTTTCCACGTCGGCGATTCCAACGTGATAGTTCAGCGTCCGGCCGTTCGCTTCCGCCAGCGGGAGAAGCGTCATCCCGTTCAGGCCGCCCGCCGTGACCGAGAGGACGCGCCCCGGATGGAGTACAGCGAACCGGTCGACGAAGTTCCCTGACGCCGAGAACCCATTCATCATGATGCGGTTATCCATCGCCCGACCGGCGTCAGTGAGGCGGGCGAGAGCATGATCGACCATCCTGAGGAGCTGTAAGTCGATACGCTCGAGCGGCCCGTCGTCGATCGCGAGTGTGTCCCGGTCAAGCTGGTGGGTGTAGTGATGCGCGTCGACGGGCTCGGACGTTGGGCGCGGGAACACGGGAACCAGCATCGGAACGCCGAGCGCGTCACTAATGGTCCGAGAGGTTCCGTTCCGCTCCACCAGCTGCTTTGCGCGTTCACGGTGCTTCTCGAAGTCGTCCGTCGCTGTCCCGGTGTTGTTCGGCTCGACAAGGATTGGAACCTCCTCTTCACTGTTCGTGGTGGGGGTGTAGAGGTAGTATGGATAGTGGAAGCCTGCGTCGGAGTCTGCCGCTACGAACGTCACACCGAAGTTGTCTACGTCCTCGCCGATGGCGACGATGGCCTGGTCGTGCGCCAGGAACTCGTCCGCCTCGCTTAGCAACACTGCTTTGATAGTCTTGGTTTCCGCAATGGGTTTCTCCAACTCTACGACGAGGTCTGTTTCGTCCGTTCCAGCCGGGAGATTCGTTCGGCGATAGAGTTCTTCCTCCTGTTGCCCTGGCCGGTCTTCCATGATGAGGAGATACGCGTCTACTTCTGTCGATACTGATGTAACGACGATGGATTGGCCGTCGGACTCCTGTTTCTCGAACGTGACGGAGGCGTTGGCGTCCTGCTGTCCAACAGCTGTAGAGCCCGTGGACGCAAGCCCGATCGCCCCCACTATCCCGCAGGCGGTCGCACGAAACAGCGAGCGACGACGCCAGTTCGAGATCGATTCCTCGGCACTGTGTCCTCGATTGTTTACAGATGTATCGTCAAGTTGTGTAGGGACCATACTGAATCTCGACTATTTGGCCGGTACAGATACCGTTTAGATAACTCCTTCGTATCGTTTTCTACTCGATTGCCCACTGATTCTGCGCGGCAATTCTATTACCAGACAACAGTTGAAGATGGCATTATAGGTAACAACTCTAACAAGTAAACGGAGCGCGAGATAGTGTTGCCACTACTCAGGACCACGCTACCGGGTCGATCCGGTCCCGTACTTACCGAGTAGCGACTTCAGCCGGCCTCTATCGGCGTTCTCGCCGAAGTCACGACTACACGAGTGTATCGAATCTGCTCCAGATCACCGCCACACCGGCCCTACGCTTCACGGTCGCCGCCAGCACTTCCTCGACGCCGGGTGGGCCAACGTAGCCGAACCGGGAGCGCGTCACCTGAGCGCGCAGCGTCAATTCTTCGCCGTTCGCCAAGACACCTTTCGCCCGGTGGAGCGTCCGATTGATCGTGTGGATACTCGGGCCAACAGCGTCCAGAAAATCCGTGCGAAAGTGAAGTGGGACCGCTGAGCGCGACGAAACGCCTTCGGCGCGCACCTCGGCCACGGGGCTAGGCTGGCTCATTTCGGTCCCTCCTCGAGCTGGTCGATGAAACTACGGCGCGACTCCATCCGCTTGAGCAGATCAGGGTGGTCGTAGTGCTGGCGGATGACCTCGGGGGTCGCGTTCGCGCGCTCGGCGAGCACTTCGGGCGGCCAGCCGCAGTCGCGGTGCCAGGTGATCGACCCGGTGCGCACGCGATGGGGGCTGCGCGAGGACGGACACCGCGCCTCGTAGCCGTGATCAGTAGCTTCGCACTCCTCGGGGTGGCGGTCGTGCGGGCACGGCCCCCACCGGCAGGGCTGGGTGATGATGTTGAACCGTGTCCTGATGCCGCCCTTCGAGAGGCGGCCCGTGCCCTTCTGTGTGGAGAACAGCGCCTTGCGGCCGTACTCGTCCTCGACCTGGTCGCGGTTGACCTCGATGTAGTCCTGGAGGAGCTGCCCGACGTCGTCGGCGAGGCCGACCGGGCGTTCGCCCTCGTGCTTGTTCTTCAGGGGCGTGTCGGTGTCCGGCCGGTGCCGGAAGAAGACGAACGGCGTGGTGATACCCTCGATGTCGTCGGTCTGAATGTCGTCCTCGTGGGGGATGCGCTCGAGATCCTCCTGGGTGAGATAGCAGTCGCGGAGGTCAAGCGACCGGATCGCGCCGAGTCGGGCAGTGGTGTGCCAGGCGAGCGCGAGCAGCGCGTGGTCGACGGAGGCGTACTTGAAGCGCTCGAGGCTCTCGAGGATGACCTCGGCGCGCTCCTGGGGGAGCTTCTCCTCGTTCGTGCGGTCGATCTTCGCGAGCTGCGGGACCTCGACCTTGAGCGGGAGGTCGACCGGGACGGCCTCGACGTCGACGCAGAACTCGAGGAACCGGCGGAGCGTGCCGAGCTGCGTGTTGAGCGTGGCCTGATTGAGATCGTCGGCACGGCGCGCGGAGTCGTACCGGTAGATGTCGCGGCCGGTGAGCTCGTTGAGGTTCGAGATGTCCTCTTCCTCGCACCACTCCACGAACTGCTTCGTGCGGTAGTAGTAGCTCTGGATGGTCTCCTCCGAGCGCTCCGTGCCCTGGCGGTCGATCCACATCTCCATCGCATCCCTGGGGTGGAGCGGCTGGAGGTCGGCGTCGTCGTCTCCGTCTGCGTTTCGACTCGCGAGAATGCGCGTGAGGTCGTCGTCGTCGCCGCGTTTCATTGGTGGTCCTCCGGAGTTGCGTGGCCGCCGTCGGTTCGCGCGCGAGCGTCCTGGGTTGCAGCATGGAGGTCGTCGAGCGACCGCCCGTCGCCGCAGTCCGAACACAGTTCGCCACGGGGTGGATGCGTTACGTCGCAGCTGCGGACGTTGTCCGCGAGGGCGAGGTGGCGGCAGTCCGCGTCGACGTGGAGGCGGCGATCTCGCCCGGAGTGCCCGCTCGCCGTCGAGTAGTAGAGCCGCGAGACGGCGCTCTCGCCCGCCTCACTACAGGCCGTGTCTTTACTCGTCATCGAAGAACCTCCCGAGCTGCTCGTAGATCTCGCGCGCTTGGTCGCGGTTGAACGATGCGACGCACGGACCAGCGAAGGCGGACTGGGGATGTGCGATGGTGAAGAACCCGCCGGGGGTCGTGTTCTCCCCGATCTCGATGCGATGGCGGTGTTTCGGAGAGAAGTCCGTCTCCGGTTCGTCAGTCATGCTGTTCCTCCGTGGTGGTCGTGGGGGAGTTGGGGAGTCTTGCATCGGTGTAGCTGGGGTGAACGAGCATCATTTCGCGCCCTCCTGGATGGTGACGCGCTCCCGGGGGTAGCGCCGGCCGGTCTTCTGGTCGGTGAGCCGCTCGAAGTAGGCGTCGCGGCCCCACGCGTGGCGGGCGCAGGAGTCGCAGTGGAAGCCGTTCGGGGTGGCGCGCCAGCCGTGATGGCCGGCGGGGCAGGTGTACCGCCAGGAATCGGGGGCTGCGGTAGGATCGAACACGAGATGCAGCGACATGGCGCGCTGGATGCCAGCCACCGCCACGGTATAGGCGTCCGTCAACGCACGGGACTGAAAGTGAAGCTGGACACTCCCCGACCTTGACGGGAGTGCGGACGCCGTAGGAGCACTCGCTTGCATCTACGCCACCTCCTCAGCGAGCGCGCGACAGCCACACGGTTGGTAGGAGGCGTCGGCCGGGCCGCGCACCGTGATCGTGGCGACGGGCTGGCCGCAGCGCGGGCAGGAATCGAGCGAGGTGTCCGCGTGGTCGTCAAGCGATTCGTCGGCGGTCGTGCCGGGGGATTTATCCCCCGAAGCCGTGAACTCGGTCATGCTTCCGTACCCTGATTACGGAAGCGAACCGCGGAGCCCGGTGCCACCACACCGGTCCGCTTTTCGTGCCGATTGGACCTGGCTAGCCAGGCCCGCGTATCGCTTCCGTAACTGCGAGGTCATCAACCCGTGATTATAAAGTTAATCACTAGAGAGTGACTATCCAATCATCTTTCAGTGATTTTTTGTTGGCGGGTCGGAACGACTATAGCGTACTCGTTGTTTGCCACGGCTATGCGACAGCCTGCGGATTGGATGACGCCGATGGATAATCGGATCCTTGAGGTGCTCCAATCCAGCGGGCTAGTGCTTTCCCCCTCCATTATCTCCTACAATCTCGACGTGAGTCGGGAAGCGGTGAATCGACGCTTGAAGGAACTCACTGCATACGGGATGGTGGAGAAGGTTGATCGGGGAAAGTACGAGATTTCAGAGGAGGGTCGAGCATACCTCGCAGGCGAGCTGGACGCTGATGATTTGGAGCGCGATGAGGAGTAGAGCAATGTCATTCGCTTAGCCAACCGAATTCTATAATAATCAAGTGCTAGTAAACCCTAGATTGGTAGGGTCTTACTCCTTCTCTATGGGAACAGTATGAAAAAACCACCTCAGCCCTATCTCAAAGGACAGAAGAAGGACGAACAAGCCAAGAATGAGAAATAGCGTAACCGATATTGAATATTCATCAACGGTAACTTCTGCGGCAAAACCCCCGCTAGCTCCCGCCACAATAAATCGCGCCGCTTGGGCAATCCCATCCTCCTGTTCCTCCGGAGGTAGGAAGGGAGCAAGGAGAAAAGTAACCCCCAAAAGGAAAATGATAGTTGGTACGAATAATGTTGCCGGGGACTGGATACCAGCATACAATATATAAATGAAGATGGCGATAGACGCCAAGATTAATCCTGGTCCCAGCGCTTTGGCGAAACCTCTCATGCTTCACCTGTACCTTCGTGAATCATTGAATTTTACTATGTTCGATGTTGCTTTGGATATCATGATGACTGGTGTTGTAGATTTCCAGTATTACCCTCCCTTCAAATATTTTTTTATAATCAGAGAAGGGAGTAACCCTCGTAACTCACACTCAAACCTCTACCGCGTACTGCTCCTGATTTGCCCAATCAACCTATCCGAAAGAGTCGCCATCCTCACCCATTCCATCTCGCGCCGCTACCAAAACTATCAGTATCCACTCTCTGCTCACACAAGACTTAATTCATGACAATTCAGCCACTAACGCAGGAGACGCTCAAGAATCATGCCGGGCATCCGTGATCGACTCTTCCATATCGTCTTCATCTGTGGAATAGTTCTGTTTGAACTCTTGCGCATATTCGAAGAGATCCTGAGAGATGCAGTCTCTAGTTCTATCGCCGCAGTTCTACTGGAACTCGCAGTCAATATACCGGGTCCCATTAGCTCGATAGCCTGGATTGGAGCACAAGTGGCTCTACTATACGTTTTTAGCAATCTACTCAAATCTGTGTACTCGTCATTGCTACCGCAAGTCCAAAGTGTTCGATTGTTCCAGACTGTTGGTGCAGTCGCCGCACTACAGGCCGCTCTTCTTACTGCAACCTACATGGGGAATCCACCACCAGTTCTGGAGTTCTTCTCCCTGCAAAAGCAGTACTTGATTCATACTTGGTACTGGAGATATCTCTATTTACCTCCCATTGCATTGTTCATCCTCGTTCTGATTGCATCTCTGCTGAATAGCCAACTCAATACTGACGGTCCATTCTTTCAATACGGAGTGGCTGCCGCACTACCAGGGTTCGTTGGAATAGCTGTTGGTCTGCTTGCAGGCCTTGGTTGGCTACTGGTTGTCCCACTGGTGCTGTTGCTCGCTTTGAAGTTTGTGAATACATTGCGGCTTTCTTCATCTCCAAACGCGGACTGGGAGAATTTCCTCGATCTTGAATGGCGGATCGGGAACCAGGTAAAGATGTTAGCTGATGGGATATCCGGTCTGGGCGTGGTTCTCTGCATTCTCGCAGGTATCTATATGACTGTGGAAGCATTCCAACTACGTCGAAGCTATGAATTGGTCATCTTCACAGGACTGCAGCTCAGGCAAACACCAATCGCAATCACTGATGCAGTCCTCCGACTTTTTGCCCCGATTACATTAACAGCCTGTGGACTACTATTCTGGCTCTTTCAGGTCCCACGAGCACAATTCCGCTCTCAATCCGAGTCTATAGGAGAGAATGGAATTTCCACAGTTCCGATTATTCTACAGCCATTTCTAATTCTGGCAGCTCCGTTGTTTCTGCTAAAAGCAACTATATTGATCGGATCTCCTTTGAGGGATTCGATATGGCCTCTGTTCCAGATTCTGTTCCCGTTATCCGGAGCACTAGCGTTATTCTATGGTCTAAAACAGGCGAGAATCGGTGTTCGGAGAACTTTCCAAGAGAATATTGAATTGCCACTCCTAGCTCTCCCCATTGGATTGCTAATGCAACTTGGTTGGTCAACCTTTGGATCCTCCCCCTCCAGCCTTTTTACTCTCAACGTTTCTAACAGTGGGGCCCATCTTCTAATAGTAGCACTTGCAATTTTCGGACTCCACAATCTTCGGCCTAGGTTGCCAAGGCAGTCCGGAAATTCGCTCATCTGGTACGCTGTGATTGCAGTAGTGGCGGCTGGTTTAGCTTACCCCTCACTAGATGCAGCGCTAACTAGCCCCATTGCTGTTTTTGACTTCTATCTAATTGTATATCTAGTATCAGCAGGGACAGCAATTGCAGTAGCACATCTCCTTTCGTAAATTCATGCTCGCAGGTTTCGCCCGCGTCCTGTGCCTCGCTGGCTTGAACAGTCTGCTCGCCCGCCCCGCCGTGCTTCATAACAGACCAGTTAATTCTTTATCTCCACAAATATATGGGGGATATGGACTTGACTCGGGACAAATTCCAGGAGGCAGAGTTCTTCTTAGGCCAGATGCGAGAACACGTTGATGAGGATAGCTTCCGGTATCACATGAGCGCCTTCGTATCAGGGGCTCGGGCTGTGACAAATGTTTTTCAAAAAGAGTACAGGAGAAGCCAACATGAGGAGATATTCCAAGAGTGGTACGGTGGCATGAGTGGCGGGAACGGTTCGGACCCCCCAGAGCCCGGTACTATTCAAGATTACATGCGAAACGAGCCAATCTTCGTCTTCATGAATTCACTTCGGAATACTGTTCTGAAGGAGGGACTGCCGCTCACAACGGCAACTATGTTGACCGAAACAGACATATCTCCTACAGCAATCGAATTACTCGTAGACGAGGATTTTCCAGCACCTCAGGTGATCTTAGAGACAAAAGATGGTGTCGTTATAGGATCTTCTGTAGGTTACGCTTGGAAGATAGTGGAAGAGGAGAATCAAACACTCCTCTTAGCCATTGACCAAGATGGGAATTGGTCTGCCATAATGGGATTCAATAATCTGGAATACGACCAATCGGAACTTCGTTGCCGATATAATTTCAGATACGGGGTTGATGATGTGGATGATTTAAATGCCCTATTCTTTGCTGGTGAAGGTGAGGATCCGGAGAGTCTGAGGAGAGCGGATGAATCTTCCACAGATGTCAACACAGTCATTACCCGGCTGTGTGAACGTTATCTACAAGAGATTAATTCTATATTGGGAGAATGGGAGCGGTATCTTGCTGACGAAACTGGACCAGATGAATTGACCGGTTTATGAAGTACTGGTGGCTTCCTCCCATGACTCCTTTCTCACACCCTATCACACTCCTCGGTTAGATGCCGCGGATACTCACCTTTCACCACCTCATCTCCACAGAAATCACACTCGCGGGTGTCGCCTTGGTACTGGTCCTCCCCAGCTCGATCTGCCTGCTTCCTCTTGTAGTAGTCGTTAGTCTCTTTCCTGCATCATCGAACCAGCGCTGGCCGTGTACGGAGAACACATAGAGAGCCGCCTCCAATACCCGCTATACAGTAACGGAACTCGCGAGGACACCGGTTCCGAACCCCGCTCCGTGCGCCACGATGTTCAACAAGCACCACGGATTTAATCCGTAATCCAGTTGACGATGCGGTTGAACGCAATAGATTTATTATGCTGAATTGAGGTTCGTGCCAGTAAGGCAGGAATGACCGAAGACCAGACTTGGGTTGACGAGGAGACTGAGTCATCATCGCCATCTTCGTCTGAGGGCTGGGTTCAGGACGTGGAGACTCTAGCCCATACTGACGAGCCTGTTGAGTCTCGCGAACTCGCTCTAGATTTTAGTAATCTTGAGGAAGTGGATATCGAGTTCCTTGATGGACAGACCGAGCGGACTCTTGATCGACACGCCGACGTCCAGGATGAGCACCGAAAACAAGCGAATTACATTCTAAGGGCTATGATAATTATCATCGGTGCAATCGGTACGGTCACACCCTTTCTGGTGTCATTCTTCCAATCGCTTTCATTCGTCGAAATCGCAGTATGGCGAGGAGCAATGAGCTTGTGTTTCCTCCTCATCGCAGTGATGCTCAGTGAGTCGATTGCCATTGATATTCTCAGCATTGTTGATTCCGCATTTGACGTTCTCTCCCCAGAGAAAACAGAACGGGGCCTAATCGGGCGGCTTCTAACACTATTAGAAATCCTTGGCCCGGAAGCGGTTGATGAAGAATCAGGGGCAGGCGTCAGAAGTGTATCGATACTAGATGAGTTGGCAAAGGTCATCGATAAACCTCACCGGGGTCTCCAGCCGGAAGTTCTTATGAACCGATTGAACAGGGTTCGTCGTAACGAGCGTGTGATCGACCAGAACAGTAAACATCTCCACGACACCTACGAGCGAGCGAAGCGTGGATTGGAAAAAATGGTCGGCATCCTAGTTCTCTTGACAGCCACCCTAATGCTTCTGGGGGCAGAAATATGACGATCAAACCTACAAATCCGGGTATGAGAGGTGTCCGTAAGTGACGAAAAAACAAACAAACCAAATGGAAAACGAGGATACTTCTCAGAGTAGACTGAGAGACAAAGTTGGTGAGTTCCTTGTCAGAGGCGTCTTTATCGTCGCAATTATAGGGATTTTATCTCCACTGTTTATCCAGTCCATATCGTCAATTACTAGCCCCCAATACGCTGAGGAGATTCCGATTATGCTCCTTGCAGTGCTATTTGCAGTCATATTACCACCGATTCGGTGGCTCTTCCGAGGTATTGTGCAGAAATTAGCGTGACTCGGCCTTTAGTTCGCGGAATGCCTCTGCGAAGGACTCGTTAACCCCTTCTGGGACATTTGATGCGATTTCTTTCCTTTGGAGATCTTCATACGTATCCTCTAAGGAAACCCGGTACTTCTGCAGTTCAACCTCGTTCTCGGATTCCCAGCGCCCGAGCTGGCTCTCAATTGAATGATTGTTGTGTAGCATTCGGAGATGAACCTTGCTGAAGACCTCCCAAAACTCCTCAAGTTGGCTTTCTGCGTGTCGTATGTCCCCTTTTTCCAATAGGGTATACATGATTTGTGTCCACTTGAGGAACTCAGGTTTCATTGTCGTATAGAGATCGGCGGGGTACTCCCGGAGCAGTTCCTCAAGCAAGTCAAGAAGTTTCTGCTTCTCAGATTCATCTTCAAAGGGGCTTTCATTAGAATCAGCGTTCTCAGCAAGTGCGTACACTTGCTTACGAAGCTCTTCAAACGATTGAATGAACTGATTGGGGGCGAAGTATTTGTATTGTAGCTTCTTGATCTCCTCCACCTTCTTATTGGCGAAATTGCTTACAACAAATTCAATTGCCTCATCTATATCTCTTCTCGTCTCTTCCTCAATTTCAAATGGTGTTTCAGGCTTTGCTGGTCGAACTTCCAATCCACCCCAATCAGCTTCGTCTAGTATGAACAGTGAGTTATCAAGCGGCTCTCGATTCCCAACTTCACCGTATCTATACCAGTATCTGGGGAATTCTATGTCGCGATCCAATTCGTCTTCGAGGTATCGATCGGCAATACAGGGAAGTTTTGAAAATTGTGTAGACGTCACTGATCGCCACTCCGGTTGTTCCTCTTGTAGTCTTGTTAAGAGACGATAGACTAGGTAGTTCCATTGCGCCTCCTGTTCTTCTGTAATCGGAGTGTGTGTAGTCATTGGAACTGCTAGTTAGTAGTCGCAGACTCCGGCGAGTCCATTAATCTTTTCATGCTTCATTACCTCTTGAGTCGCCATTATATCGTCTAAAACGCTATTTGCGGGCGTGTCGAGAGATTTGCCGCCTATTCTCCGATTATTACAATCCATTGCAGCTGTTTACCTCCCTCACAAGATAGAGACCACTCTTTAATAAGAAGTAGCCAACTGTAGAGTGAATGTGAAACTAAGAAGTAACCACTTTTCATTAGCAAATCCGCAGCACTCCGAATACAAAGCTTTGCGCTTGTGGTGTTACCACTGGAGGTGCCTTATACTAAAATTCAGAAATTCTATACAGAAACGTCAAGTACCTAGACCTAGAAGTCGGCGGCAGTGGTGACCAGAGGGAATGCCGAAGATTGATGAAATCGACCGGCGGACGGATGTTGTCTTCATTGTTTTCCACTTCGCCGAAGAGATATCCGGGGTCACGAAGGTTCAGAAGCTTCTCTTCCTAATCGAGCAGGAGACCGAGTTCTTCCAGGAGTACGAGGAGAAGGTCGCGTTCAACTTTGCTCCCTACAAGATGGGGCCGTTCTCGGAGAACGTCTACCAAGAACTTCAATTCCTCCTCGAACTAGATGCTATCGAAGCTGAAAGATGGGATGACGGAACAGACATCGCTTCTACAGCTGATTTAGGGAACAAACGATTCACAATCACCCCGAAGGGACAGAAGATAGCTGCCCAGCTCGTCGAGGTTCTTGAACCAGAGCATGAAGAGGAGCTGCGAACCCTGGTCGAGCAGTACAATTCGATGTCGTTGGATGAGCTTCTGAAGTACGTCTACAGCGAGTATCCTGACTTCGCCTCCGAATCCGAGATCAAGGATGAAGTTTTCCAAGCGGGGGCTGACTAATGGCGATTTCAGAAACCCTCTCGCACCAGTATATCGGGAGTATCTCCCACCAGTACACTGAGCGCTGGATTGAGACTGCCAAAGGGGACAACAAGCAGTATGTCCCAGAGAAGTACCAGCTCGGAGTGGTCACTGATTTCCTCAAGCAGAAGGGCATCTCCTTTTCGACCGAACACCGAATCTACTGCTACCCAATCGACATCGTTGGTGTACAACGTAACACAACCATCGCAATTGAACTGAAGTCGAAGGATTTCAAGCGAGGAATCGAGCAAGCGCGTCGAAACGCGGCCTTCGTAGACTACTCGTTCCTCTCTGTCTGGAGTTCCAATATCACGCCGAACCTCCATTCCCGTGTCGAAGGGCTGGATATCGGGTTAATTGGGGTCAATTCGGGGGTCAAATTCCTGTCCGCTCCTTCAAAGACCCCCAAACAATTATATGCGAAAGATAGAATTATCGAATCGGTAGAAGCCCATGTTCGAAACGACGCTACGGTACAAGAATCTGAATAATAAGGACTCAGTCGAGACCCAGACTCAGCACTACGATTCTCTCCTGATTCAAGCCCATATGCTAGCATATGGGAGCAAGCAGATTCCCTTGAATATCAGCAACCTTGTCGAGGAGCACGGGGTTGAATATTACATCGACCCGATGATCTCTGATTTCCGAGTTGGAAATGACTTCAGATCGAACGGGGGATTACGTGGTTGGCATTCAAAATACGTTGATGTCCTTGGTGATCCTCTACAGCGAATTCTAAAGGAAAACGCGAATGTGAATGCGAGACACGTCTCTGACTCTGACTTGCGGAAGATCTCGCAATCAGTGGTTCAGTTCCAGGAGGATTTCATTCCTACGCAGGTCGAGGAGGAAGCTGGTCGATACGACTCGGTCAATACCGAATCGTTGCAACCGAAAGCTGTGATTCCGTGGTCTCACAAAATCCAAAATAAGCGGGATATCCAGGCAAACCGCGATATCATTGAGTACTCCCAAGAACAAGCAGAAAACTCGCTAAAGCCGTGTCTATTCGTCACTCCTGGATTCATACAGCGTCCAGGCAACAGAGCAGAGCTGATTAAGCTACTATCGAACTTCGACGTTTCGCAGTGCTTTTTGTGGATTGAAGGGCTTGACAAGCACGAAACCCTAGAAAGCGTCTATAAGAATGCAGTGGATTTAGTGTATGACCTATCTGAGAGCCGGATTGACCCCCATTTCTACTATGGTGATCACTTCTCGAATCTCCTCTCGTACTTTGGTTTGTCAGGGACTGCGTATGGCACGCTGTATTCCGAGGAGCGGTCTGAACAGCGTGAAAAAGCAGGGGAAGGCGGAGTTCAACAACGATTCTACGTTGAGCCACTCCGAGATTTCCTGAAAGTGACGGCAGCGGTTGACTTGATGGTGGACACAACGACCCCGATGTGTGGTTGTAAATACTGCTCCCGGCACTTCGATAGTTGGAATGAACTCCTACTTCGCCTCCAATCCGACGACGACGATGATGTTCTCTTACCAATTCTTCAGAAGCACGCCGTAGCTATGAAGTGGAGGAACGCTCGCTATGTCGAAGAACACGATATTGACGAAGCGATTGAGAATCTGGAAGATACCTTCAAGAAGTACGTCTCTGCATATCGGAATTCCCCTCTGATAAGTCCACGAAAGTCCCCGAACTACTTAGCTAGTTGGAAGCATGTTCTGGAAGTCAAGAAGGACGAGTTTCTATAGTTCGTAGCGTCAGTCGAGAATCTATTTCGCGCCCTTCAGGACGCTGACGCACCCTCGTGGACACGCGTGACCGGATTTCTGGTTGTCGAGCTGCTTGAGGAAGGGGTCACAGTCGGGACGGGAGAGAACTGTAACCTTTTAGTCAGCCTGGCGGAATTTGGAGACCGTCATGGCCCAGGTTGAAACACTTGCTATTATCATTCCTCTACTGTTCGTGCTATTAGTTCAACTTATCGGGACAGTAAGGCAGTGCCCAATCAAAACTCATGTCCCGAATAAGAATTTGCTCAAGACGATTGATTACGGTCGAATGCCTTTTAGAGGACTGGCGGTCTCGGTTGCTGAAATACTTCCGACCTTGGGCCGATGGACAACAGGAATGGGCCGATTCGGGCTCCTACATATGCTCACTTCGTATTATGTCGGGGTAGTAGTTGCCGTTCTATATTATCTTTCCTGGAGTGAAGGGAATTTCCTGATCGTTCCAAGTTTAGCTATGGGGGTGTTCTGGATTCTCCTTCCGCTGTTCACTGTTGAGGAGTATGATGAGATTGTGAATGAAGACATCAAACCCAGATCCATCGATTATCATACTATGATGGCAATCGGAGCGATATTGCTCATTTACGCAATTGTATCGGCATCAAGGACTGTCGCAACATACGAGAATGTCGTGCTACTGGTCGGATTCATGATTATGAACTGGTATCACTACTATCTCTCAGGACTATATGAGGAGATGTTAGCAAGGGAAGTTGACTATGTACGCAACGGTGGGATATACGAGTCAAAAATGGAATAGCGAGGACTCTATCTGTCTCTTAATCAGAGTTCGGGGTCTACTTGATTGTATTATATCCCTCAAACCCCATTACACTCCTCGGTCAGATGCCGCGGATACTCGCTTTTCACCACCTCGTCCCCACAGAAATCACATGCCCGCGTCTCGCCCTCGTACTGTTCCTCATCGGTTCGTTCTGCCTGCTCACTGTCGTCATTTCGGGCTGGTACTGAAAACCGGGTGGAGGGGTTCCACCGGCTGGCGTGACAGTGTGAGTGACGCGGCGTCGGCACTTGTTGCACCGGTGCACGTCGATGGTTCGTGCTCGCGCACGGTCGATTCGTCCGCAACCATGGTATAGATTGCCGTGGTATTGAGTAGCACGATTGCGGCGAGTATCGCCGTACAATGTTAGAATCGCTGCACGACGCTCAATCATCGAAACCGGATAGTGCCGTCATGAGCCACCCGATTAAGGACCACTCTGCCCTGGACTGTACGTCCCTATCTAGTAGCTCCACGCCGACTGCTCGTCCTCCATCTCCAGCACCCACTCGTACTCAGAACGCACCCAGTCCACATTGTCCCGATGCGCATCGAGCCACGCGGCTGGATTGCTCGCGCGCTCCCACAGCACCTCGGTCTCCCCGAAGCCGTGCGCGTCGAACGCTTCCGCGATGACCTGGTGCTCCACCGAATCGTACATGACCACGCGCTCGCCGCCGTTGATGAGCGCGACGATCTCTGCCTCCAGGTCGCGTCGGAGCAGCAGCTCGGCGAGCTTGTCGGTGTGGACGCCTCGGCGCAACCGGGACAGCGCGCGGTAGAACGCCTCGAAGAGCTCCTGTCGGTCCTCCCTCGAGGGGTGGCTCTCTGTCGCCATCACACGTAGGGGGTTGAGAGACGGGTAGAAAGGACTGAGCCACGGGTGGAGAGCGGAACTGAAAGTAAACTGGCCGAATCAGTCCTTCCTCTCGACCTACGTGTGCAGCTCCTCTACCTGACAGCCACTTCCACTACTTGCGTGAGATGAATGCACTCAAGTTCCAGCCCGCTTTACTAACTACATATCCATGCCCACGTTTCGATTGGCACAAATATGTGGCAAAGGGCATCTCCTCTATATCGCAGATAGTCTGGATGATCTGGCGAGCGATAACCAGTGCTACAAATGCGGGAGCCAGATTTTCTCTCAGTGTCCTGAGTGTGAAGCCCCTGTCCGAGTCCGTGGCGTCTCCTCGGATGACGGGTCCATTAGCTGGAATCGCGAGAACCACTGCTACAACTGTGGTGTAGGGCTACCGTGGAAACCCTCTCAGTTCCAGCAGATGTTGAACGCACTTGGCACAAGCCATAGTCCTTCTCCCAGCGGGGTCATCCTACCACAGTCTACCCGCAAACACCTAGAGGAGACGAAATACGGACACGAAGTGATTAGCCACATTCAAGAGGGTGATCGGTGTTATTCGCACAGTCTCTGGCAGCCAGCTCTCGGGTCATATATTCATGCGTTCGAATGGGCAGCGATTACCTATCTCGAAGACGTCGAAGACGTGGATATTATCGCCTACGAGCGCGAGGGGAACTTCTATACCTTCGCCAAGGGTGGGCAGAATATTCTTGACGAACTCCAACAGTACGTCGACCTGGATCAGAAGACCGTCTCGAGTATCAAACGGATGAATCGCGCTGAACGGCGCTGGATGGCTCACCACAAGTCGGGCGAGACGCTTCCCGATGAAGTGGACGCGGTCCGGTCCCGACTCGGAACGTTACTCAAGACACTCTTCGAATAGAGACCACTGATACCCACGATTAATACGTCTAAGAGTCTTAATCGTGATTATCTATGATTCTTGCTCTTGTAATCCTTGTTCTATAACGTTCTGGTCCTCTGTCGTTAACCCATACAGGAAACAAATAGCTTCGTTGATTACAACTTCAGTCGTTGCAATCTTCCGTTCAAGATCGGCCTCTCGATCAGCCTCCTTCACGTACTGTCTGAACCCGGTTTCAATAGCGGATAACTCGGGTAGTTCCAGACCCCTGAGGCGGTCGATTACCGAATTCTGTGTCGTCGTATGGGGAAGGAATCCGGCATACGTTTTCGACTTAGATTGTTCCAACACGACCGGCAAGTACTCCTCAAGCAATCGCACTTCTAACTCGGAGGGATTCCGAAAGCGGTAGACCGGAATCGTCTCTACTTGACTCGAGCCATCGCTTTCTACGAGTACATTCAGGCGCACCCCGTCATGATCTTCCTCGATTTCAAAGTCTGCAACCGTATATTGGGGATTGGACCCTTTCTCAGTCACCACTGTATGCTCTAATCCCGCAACAGGTTGAGCTACTTCTTCGAGCGTTCCTGCAGGCTCAAACGGTTCAATGTAACTGAGCAGATCGGTATTTAGTCTAGCCTTCTCAGCATACCACTCCCCTAAGTTCTGCGCAAAGTCGCCGACAGCATCATGAATCGCAGCCCGCTGCCCTGCCCGTGCAGCACCCCGTAGTTCATACTCAATCCGCTGCATCTCCCTGTTGTCCACTGCGTGTTCATACGCAGTCAAGATAGCCCGATGAACCGCGTCTCTTCGTTCACCAACCTCATGAAAATCGATGAGTGGGATTGGTAACCGACGCGCGTCACTTACCTGAATCCGGGGAAACGAGCCAGTCACGAAGCTCGAAATGATCTTGTTCGATATCCGCGGGAAAATCCATGACATCACTTCCGAATTGAGCACTGCCAAGATGAAGTGGGTGCTGTAGTTTGAATGCGTGGTGATGCCGAGAACGGACTTATCGAAACAATATTCGGATTCGGTGTATGCAGCATTCAGCATATCTCTACTCTCGTTCGTAATCTCTTGAAGCAGAATTCGCGGGCCACTACAAAGGTGACGAGGAATCGGATCGTGAAGATGGTCTCCAACCTTTAGGTACTCGGCCCCGGCTGGATCAAGATGGTACCGCTCGACATGCCGCCCCTTGATTTCTAAGAAGTGATTGTCGCTCTCCTTGGTTTCACTATGGAAGTCACGGGTTTTCCTGGTCTCTTCATCGTGTTTCGATTTATTGTACACTTGGATTCCGATTCTAACCTCCGCTACGCGGGGCTCCAATTCGACGCTGACATCCCGTATCTTATCGAGAATTCGCTGCTCTGCAGGTGTTCGTCGAATTTCAATCCGATAATCCTCATTCTCTAAGAGTGCGTCCTGGTCCGTACTGCGGACCTTCTCTAACATGGGGACGTCGTTCTCAGAGTTATCAGCCATATACGCATTAACGACACCAGGCTCCTCCGATTTCTCTGCCATGAGAATGATGGTATCTACGTCCACACCTTCGAACACTCGCTCCTCAAACCGAATAATCGATCGTAGCCAAGAATTTGACAACACAAATTCTCTCAAACCCTCAGCATTTGGCTGAGTTAACCACTGCTGCGGAATAATATATCCGAATTGGCCGTTCTCCTGAAGGAGGGATAAGCCCTTCTCGATAAATAACGCAAACATGTCGATGAAGTACTCTGCTGTGTCACGATACTTGGCTTCGAAGTAGTCCGTAAGGTCGTCGTCAACACTTCCATAGGGAGGATTCCCAAGGACAACATCGAATCCTCCTGGACTTCCGAGCTCATCCTCAGCGTCACCGTAGAACACCTGTGGGAATTCCAAGTACCAGTGGAAAAATCTGTATTTGTCGTCGAGTGATATGGCGTCCTGATACCAGGACTCCGATGTCACTGATTCCCACTGCTCGTCATCTTCAATTACTCGCGCCAGGTTCTCAATCTGTCCCGACCCGATATCCACGCCTAACGCCTTCGCTGTATGTACATCACAGATTGATAAAATACGCTGATAGGTCTCGTCCCGCGTTATCTCCTGATACTTTGTCTCCATCTTTTTCACATCGGCCCGTGCTTCCATCTCAATGTCGAGTAACTCACGGAAAATCTCAATAACGTGTTCAACTGCTTCTTTGTGACTTGTCCCCCAGCTCGCCCAAGAGGATTGTTCGTCATCCGTTTCAATGGGGAGCTCGTCGATTTCCTCTAAGTTCGAGCCTACAAGGGAGTTCCCACACTTCAGATGGTGATCTAGAAATGCTAGCGGCCGCTCCGCTGCAAGTGTGTTCAGCCACAAGGAGACCTTTGCTAATTCGACGGCCATGGGTTGGACGTCAATCCCATAGATACAGCGCTGCGCAACACGCCGACGAACCCACTCGCTATCCATGTTCTCAGAGAGGGATTCAACACCGACGTCATCGACTTGCTGCTCTCTCGCCTCAAGGATTTCTGCTGCCAGATAATCCACAACTCCTGTTAAGAAATGGCCGCTTCCCATCGCAGGATCGAGAATACTGAGATCGAACACTCGTTGCATAAATCGGTCCGCATACTCTTCTGGTGGCGCCTCGTTTCGAACGTCCTCTTTGATATCTTCGAGAACAGGATCCAGAGAGTCCTCGACGATGTATTTCACCACGTATTCTGGAGTGTAATAGGAACCGAACTCCTTGCGTTCGTTCCCTGCAGGCTTGTACGACCGAATGACCGCTTCTTCCCGTCCCGTGGTCTTGAGGTAGACCTCTCCTGGCCGGATGGTCGTCTGCTCTTCGATATTTCCCTCAAAGTCCGATTGCGGAACCCATTGTTCTCGTTCCCCGTCATCGATTGCTACTAACGGCTCGGTGGCAACACCTAAATCATACTCGAGTAAGCCTTCATAGATGCTACCAAGGTGACGGACTGTGAGCGACGAATAATCCGCATATTGATGCTCGCCTGCAGTCTGAACATCTGTCTGAGAGATTAGTCGAATAACCTCTGCGAGATAAGAATCGGCAACCCTGTTATCCTGGAGGAATCGTGATTCAGACCGATCGTGCTTTGACGGATTGGTCCTGAACAGGCCGCCATTGTAGCCTGGAATATGAAAATCAGTTTCAGGGATGTTATAGTTGTCACTACCCTTGTCGATGAGTCGGAAAAGCCGGTCAAGTTTCTCCCAGAGTCCGAACTCGTAGTCTCTATACTTTGGATAGTCCTTTTCTAACTCCTCACATATCGTAATCTTCTGTTGATTGAGGCTGTAGTCTCGCTCGTATTTCTTACTGTCGATTGGGAGTAAAGAACGCTCTTCGCTCTCCGCATAAAGGATGAATATTAACCGATACAAATAGACTAGCGAGGCATCGTGGATGTAATCGATATCGTCTGCATCAAGATTGTTTTCGTCGTTATGTAAGAACCCTTGGGCTAAGACCTTCAGAGCATCGTAGATGCGGTCTTGAATATCTTCACCTAGTTCCCGCGAGAACCGTGCGCTTTGTTGATAGACACGATCAAGGAAGCACTCTCCCTGCACATCAGGGCAGAACGCTTGCCTCCGGAAGAGAACGTAAAATACGGTAAATGCTCTCAAGTCGCCCGACTTGAGGATTGTGGGCAAATCCACCTCAAAAAACGAATTCAGCTTATGACTGGTTGGCGCATAGTAGAGCCGCCACTTCCTCCCGTTTGTTACGATTCCCCAATCCGGCGGCGTCTCCTGCAAGTAGTATGAAATTTGGTAATTCGGGTTCCCGAAGTCACGTTGATCATTGTTCTCAACGTCAAGGTCTCTATCCCAATGTTTGGCATCTGCAATCCCAATCGCATTTTTGTATACATCCTCGCCTTCCTGTTTGCGCACTACAGCTTTTTGACGTTCACTATCCGACCCAAAAAGCGCATAGTCCGGTGTCCGCCGATTGCGATGAACTGCCTGCTGGACTTCCCAATGGTGATTTAATACTTGTAGTACAGGGCGGATGAATCGCTCTTCCAACGGCATTTCGTTCCGCTCTACTAGTTCCGGCATCTCCTCTTCAAACAGATTTGCAATGCTGTTGAACGCCGCGTCGACTGTGGACTGTTCGAGGTCCTTCCATTCCTGCGTGTTCTCTAAGCGGTTTTCAATATAATGAGGCGAGAACAGGTTTTGGGTCTTCCAAGCCGTTAGAGAGGTTTGCATATTCCCCCATGAAAACGAAGACAAATGAACGTTTCTACGAACCCAGTGAAGCACATAAAAGACCTCGCTCATGAGAACTTCGGCCAATTTGGACGAGCCTGCCAACTATGTTGCTCAATGACTGTCAACCCATCCCCTCTTTAATTAGTCCAGAAGTTAGTTCTCATCCCTGTTCAAGTCCTCGTTGTATGCCAATTCACCTTCGGCTGGTCTATGCAGAAGAGCAGATGGCGTCCGAGACTCCTGACTTCTTACTGATCGCTGCGCGCAGCCTCCCAATCGGACCTGCCCCAGAATTCCCGTACGTCAGAGCGACCCTCAGAAATCAGTGTGGGTTGACCGATCTAATTCTCAATCCAAGTGTTCAGGGTGATTCTCAAGCCTGCCCTCCACATTAGAATCACTGCCCTCTGAAAGATAGAGTTTACACCGATCCAGGATTCGAGGGACCGTTCGCCTCGGGATACCAGTATGACGAGCGATTTTCCGGTCACTCCAGCCGAGTTCCACCTTGGCACGAATTGCATCCACGGCGTTTCCGAATTCATCTGTCGGTTGGAGATAGCCGTCGTCGTCGGTGGTGAACCCATACGGAGGCCGCCCGACCCATTTCCCCGCTGCCTCAGCGGCTCGAAGTCCTTCAACGGTGTTCTCCTGAATCTTCTTGGCCTCGAGTTCGGCCCCCCACGCGAGCATCGAGAGGAACATCTTATCGCGCATGGAGAGCTCACCTCCCGGTTCGATCTCCAGATTGTCGTTGGTGATCGAGAGGCCGACGCCGTGGTCCTCGACGAGTTCGTGGACGGTCTCGTGGATGTCCCGGAAGTTCCGGCCGACTCGCGTCACCTCCCGCACGACCACACGCTCGATCTCCCCGGCGCGGACGCGCTCCAGGAACTCGCGATACCCGGAGCGATCCGTGTCGGTTCCGGTGGCCTTGTCCTGGAGGACGTCGACGTCCGCAGGTGGGACGCCGAGGTCGTCGACGACGTAGTCCCAGAGGTTGCTCGCCTGTGCGTCGAGGTCCTGATCGGCGGTGGAGACCCGCGCGTAAATCAGCGTGGTGCCCATGGTTTGGCCCACCTGACAGCAGTATTTAAACTGTAGACGTTATTGCCAGGGTGGGCGGAAACGGTCGGTTCTGACCCAGGCAAAGGGACTTCAGGATGAACCCCCCAATTTGTGATATATTTTAGACGGCGTGCTGAATAGAGGGCGCGTATACAGTACCCGCGTTTCTATCGATGGGAATCCCGGGCGACACCTACCGGGACCAATGTGACAGGACTGCCAGTTCCGTTTCTGGGATTTGGGATCGGCCAGTCAATCCAGAACTACCCCTGTGCCAGTGTCCAGAGCTTGTATCCGTGATAGGCGAGCCAACCGGTCAGAACGAGCAGGAACGCCCGCTGGGTGAGGCCCTCCCATGGCGTCTGAATGCTCATCATAAAGACGGCGAACAACCCGATGGCGAGGATTGCGATACCAAGAGGGACGAATCTGTTTGGATAATTGGGCCACCGGTCATCGTGATTGAGTCCCCACGACGTAAGGGAGATCCCCAGAATGGCTGATGGGAATGACACGAGCGAGGCAAGAATGTGGTATTGGGTCGTCGTCGCCTCAAGATTGTTCGGGTTGTGCTGGAAGAAGCCAGCCACGATGACGCCGGTTCCAAAAACGACGAGGAACGGAACGCCGATCAACAGTCGCCATCCTCTATCGGTCCAGACGAAGACCCCGAGTGCGAAAATAAGAATACTCGCTCCAAAAAGATAGAAATTGAGCTGCTGGACAACAGCGTGTGGGGCCCCGACGGCGGCCAACAGGCTGATTGGATCACTCACCGCGCTGTACGTGGCCCACATGAACCCCAACACGGTGGCAGCCACCCACCAGATAATGATTCCCGCGAACCCGATGATACCGGCCCACCCGACCAGCGAGTTCGGTTCCGTCTCGATACCTGGCGACTCTTCAGTTTCTCCCGCCATGTCAGATACACACACAGCAACTCGTAGTAAGGTTTTCCCTGGGAAATATTCGTCTGAACCATCAGCAGAGATACGATGCTGAATCCAGCCTCTGTATTCAGAAGTCTCTACTTGTCACCGTCCCGGCTCCTCCTCTAAGTCAAAGTAGGCGACGGACTCACCTCATCAGCGGTTCTGGGATGGGTTTGGGCCACTCATGTCGGATTCCCGCGCGGCGTTAGTAGAGTTTGAGGGCGTCGGCGTGCGGGCGGCGCTCACTCTCGTCGGCGGACTCGTCAGGGAAATCCTCGCATTCGATCTTAATCAGTCGGCAGCCTCCGGCTCGGCGAGCTCGTGCTCGCGCTCCTGGAGGTCGAGCGGGCGGAGGTCGTCGTCGAGGACGACGACCTCGTGGCGGCCGCGGCCGGTGCGGCGCACGTCGACGGGGTGGCGCTCGACCTCGCCGTCGGAGACGACGCCGTCGAGTTCGAGGTCTCCCTTCGGGAGCGTGATCTTCCCGCTTTTTCCCTCGTCACTCGGGGAAAGGACACGTTTCGGCATGGGATGTATTGGGAATCTAAACGACTATCTCCCTATAAACACCAGAGGATATGCCGACCTCGACAAGACAATCGTACGATTGTCTTGTAGTACTACTGATGTTTTACGCGTAGGGCGCGACGGGGTGCGATAGCGGCCCGTCTCCCGGCGTGGCCGCGGTCAAGAATGGGTAGGGACCCTCGCGAGTCGGCCGCAGTGGCTGGCTCACACGACGGTTTTCCAACGTACTGCACGGGCGAGAGCGCCGAGGCGCTGCTCCGCGTCACGATCGGCGACGTCGCGCGGCTCGACGACCGCCTCGCCGCACTCGCCCGGAGGCCAGCATGAACGACCCGCGAGCTCGCGGCCTCGCGTTCGTGATCGCCGGCGGGTTCTGGTCGGTCGCGCTCACACTCGTCGCGGTGTTCCACGCCGCCGACGAGGTCGGGCTCCGGCTCATGGTCGCGTCGACCGTGCCGATCGTGCTCGGCCTCGCGCTCGCGTTCTACGGCACTGACGTCGAGCCGGCGGCCGAGGACCGGCCGCGCGCGTCGACCGACGGCGGCCAGCCTGGCGCGGACAAGCTCGCCGACGCGGTCGAAGCCGAGGGGAGCGCCGCGGTGCGCGACGACGCGCTCGTCGCCGCACTGCGGGGAGGTGACGAGTGATCGACGAGCCGGCCGGCCTCGCCATGGGCGAGGCGTTCCGCCGGTACGTCACCGAGCTCCGAGAGAGCTGGCCCGTCGACGAACAGCGCCTCGCCGCCGCACGTGGCGACGCACCACTGCGACACTCGACTTCAACCGTAACATGACACAACTCCGACGCGGCCTCATGGCCGCTTTCCTGACCGTACTGCTCGTCGTCTCCGCGGTCGGCCCGGCTATGGCCGCCGCGACGATCGACGACCCGAACCAGATCAACTACGAGGCGACCGCCTCGCACAACCCGGAGATCCCCGTGGACGTCACCAAGGATGTCCACGTCGTCGGCGAGTGGGGTGTGACCGAGTACGAGAGCGACAGCGGCGACGTCGTCGCGCTCGACGCGTCGCTGAACGACTCGGTCGCGAACCCGGTGACGCTGACCGCGACCGACGTCAACGTCAGCGAGTTCGGCGCGTTCCCGCGCACCGGCGACTCGCACGGCAACGCGTCGGCGCTCGACGCGAGCGAGTGGGTGACCGAGGGCGCGAACGCGTCGAAGCTCACGGTGACGGACACCACGACCGCGCCGAACGTCGAGGCCGTCCGGATCGACACGGACGGCTCGCTTGGCGCGGATGACGTGGCGGCCGCGAACTACTCGCACGTCAAGATCGACTCGGACGAGGACAAGCGCTACCTCCAGCTCGCCGCCGACGTCGACGAGCTCGACACCGGCGCGCACGTCGAGGTGCGCGTGCTCGACGAGGACGGCGACTACAAGGCCGTCGTGATCGACCCGGACAACTCGACGAACGCCTCGAACGTGCTCGCGAACGGCACGGGCGAGGGCTACGTGCTCCAGCAGCAACTCGGCGAGCTCACCACGACGACCGTGTCGGGCTCCGACGGCACGTTCGACAACGTGCGCGAGCTGAAAGTGAACGTCACCGACGGCGATTTCGACGGCTCGTTCGCGCTGATCAACGCCGAGAAGATGGGTCGCTACCTGTTCGGTAAGCAGGCCTACGACGGCGCCGACGACGACTCGGACAAGGACGACACGCGCCAGCTCTACGAGCCGACGGGCGCGTACTCGATCACGTCGTTCAGCAGCATGGGCGCGGCGTTCGACGGCGCCGAAGTGCATGACGCGACGCTCCCCATGACGTTCCAGGCGTCGAACCTCGAAAAGAAGATGGACGCGCACGTCGAGTTCACCGAGGACTCGGGCGAGGGCCAGGTGTTCCCGTCGTTCGAGTGGATCGTCGACGTCTACTACCGGCTTGAGCTCCCCGCGGCCTACGACCTCTCGTACGCCAACGCGAAGCTCACCGACACGGTGGAGCTCCCGGGCTCGCGCTACCAGTCCGTCGAGATCGCCGAGGGCGTCGGCGACACGGAGTTCAGCGAGATCTCCTCGTGGACGGACAAGACGAGCTCGTACGACGCGCGCGGCGCGAACGTCACGCTGGACTCGACGATCCAGCCCGGCCAGCAGATCGCCATTCACTACGAGTACCCCGTCAGCGCCGACGCGAAGTCAGCCATGGCGAACACGGGCGGCGGGCCCGGCCAGTTTGAGCGGCAGTCGGGCGGCGGGTTCGTCGGCTGGCTCAAGTCGCTCCCGGTGATCGGCTCAATCATCTCGCTCGTCGGAATGCTCCTCGGCGGCAAGTGGGTCATGGGGAAGTAAACCCATGGCTGAATTTCCGTCGGCAGAGAACCTGATCGACCGCGCGGAGGGGCGCTCTCTCACGGGGATCACTAAGCAGGGCTTCGGCGGGTGGCTGCTCGCCGTCTCGACGTCGATGATCGTCGGGACACAGACAGTCACCGAGTTCCTGCTGTTCCCGTTCGTGCAGGTGATGGAGATCACCGACTCGACGGTCGACGCGTTCATCCTGAAGCCGCTGACCGTGGTGATCACGGGCTCGGAGGCGACCGCGGCGTCGGTCGCGGAGTTCGAGCTGTTCGGCTTGCCACTCGGCACAGTAATCGTGCTGTTCACGCTGATGATCGTGTCGTTCTATCTCCGCCGGAGAGCGACGAGCGACACGTTCGTCGGGACGTTCACCGACTTCGGCGGGAACCTGATCGGTGTGAGAGAGGACACCGACGAGGGCTGACCATGCTCGATGCACGAGCAGCCGCCGGGAGGTGGCACCGTGGTCCGTGATCGCGCCGGCGACAGCGGGCCGAGCGACGAGCTCGTCGACTCGTTCCTCACGAGCGACAACCGCCCCAAGTGGGGCGCGCTCGGTCGCGGGATCGTCGGCGGCGGGCTGTTCGCGACGATCTAC
The DNA here is from genome assembly GCA_964651725.1 of uncultured Halobacteriales archaeon. Lineage (GTDB taxonomy): Archaea > Halobacteriota > Halobacteria > Halobacteriales > Halobacteriaceae > CAZYYH01. Next base: position 29,998 of record CAZYYH010000001.1, read on the forward strand.
GGCGTGGTGAGCGGCGTGCTTGCGGTCGGCACGGCTCCCTCGCTGTTCGTCGACGGCGTCATGACGGCCGTGCGAACGAACATCGACCGGTTCCTGCGCGTGCTGAACGGCGAGCTCGCGGCGCTGTGGGAGCCCGCCGTCGACTTCGGGCTGTTCCAGCTCCCGTTCGGCGTGGTCGTGCTGCTGCTCGTGCTGTCGGTCGCGGCGTGGGGGGTGCGTCAGTTCCGATGAGTGGCGTTGGCCCGTGGGGTGCGCCGCCGGACGAGGACACCCCGGAGACAATCGACGAGAACACGCCCGACACGAGCGGCGGCGGCCCGCTCGTTCCCGCGTGGGTGTGGAACCCCGCGGCGACGATCCGCGGCGTGATCTTCCGCCCGATCGTCGAGGGCATCCTCGGGATCGCGCTGACTCTGATCGGGCTGATCATGACGCTGTTCCGCGGGAGCGAACCGGGGTTCAGCCGCGACGAACAGGTGTGGGGGCTCGCCGATATCCCGGGAATGGCCGTCGACTTCGGCCTCGACGTCACGACGTGGACGATCACGACGCTGTTCGACGTGCTGATCGACGTGAACCGCTCGCTCGTGCCGGCCGCACCCAGTATCATCGATGTCGCCGTGATCTACGTGCTCGTGATCCTGGAGCTCGTGATCCTCGGCGAGCTCGCGATCCGACTGTTCCGCGCGGTGCTCGACGCGATTCCGGTCGCGTCGGGCGTCGAAACGTTCCTCTGGAAATGACAATGCCAGGAAAACTCCGCGAGGCGCTCGCACATCCGGTTGCGGCAGCGACGACGGCGGCCGGCGCGCTCGCCGGGCTGTTCAACTGGGGGACGGTCGAGGCGCTGCTGACCGTCTTCTGGCTGAACGCCGGCAACCTGCTGACGATCGGCACGATCATGGGGTTCACGCTCCCGCGCGTGTTCCCCGAGTTCGCCGGCCTCAAGCAGTACGCGCTCCCGGTCGTCGCGTTCGCCGCGATCCTCGTCGTGCTCCGCCTTGCCTACGCGACCTACAAGGACACTGACAACCGACTATGAGACACACAGACCACGGAACGACACGGAACCGCACGCAGAGCAACCGAGGTGAGCAGCTGTGAACGCGGTCGGCGCGTTCCTCGTCGACAACTGGCTATGGCTGCTCGGCAGCGTGCTCACCGCGCTGATCGTGTACTGGTGGTGGGACGAACGCCAGGACGCCCGCACGCCCGGCGAGACCGTCGACCGCGTCACCGATCGGGTCGAGGCCGCGACCGGCGGCGCGGCGGACGGCTTCACGTCGCTCGTTATTGGGCTCGTCTCGATCGGCTCGACGCTCGCCGTCGAGTTCCTCGGCATGGCCGGGGAGCTGAACGAGGCGCTCGGCGGCGTGCCGTTCGTGATCGGCTATCTGCTGTTCGGCGCGCTCTCGCTCGTGGGGATCCAGCTCGACGTCGAGCCGACGACGCTCGGCTTCGCGTTCCTGCTGATCCTCGTGATCGCGGCCATGGCGCGCTTCGGCACGGGCGACGGGAGGACCGCATGACCGGCGGCGTCGACGCGCTCCTGGAGCGCCTCGCGGTCGACGAGCGCGTGGTCGCGTTCGCGGCCCGGTTCGTGCTGGCCGTCATGAACGGCGCGATCGGCGCGCTCATACTGCTCGCGATCGCGACCGCGCCGATCCCGGCGGACGCGCTGGTGATCGCCGTCGTGCTGGCCGCGCTGCTCGTGGTGACGGCGATCGTGTTCGCGTTCGACGCGCGGGCGGTCTACTGCGGCGAGGCGGCCGCGGAGGTGACGGCGTAGATGCGTCGGCGTCCGCGTCTCGCGCTCGTCGTGGCGCTGGTGCTCGTCGCCAGCCTCGCGCCGACGATCGGCGTCGGGGCGGCCAGCGGCGAGGACGTCTCGAAGGCGGACGTCATGGCGATCGTCGACCGGGGCGCGGACGTCTCGGCGCAAGAAGCCGCGACCGTCTACGACTACGTCGAGACACACGACCTCGGCAACCTCACGGACGGCGAGGCGCGCGCGCTCTATCGGTGGACGCTCGAACGCGCGGCGACCGAGCGGATCCCCGAGCCGGTGATCGACCGCGTCACCGCGCGGGTGGAGCCGGCGGCGGCCGAGCGGATCGCGACGGACGTCACGAGCGACCTCGACAGCGAGCGGGCGCACCGCGTGCTCGCGGCGGTCGAGGAGAGCGGCGCGGCATGGACAAGTGAGATCGAGGCGTCGATCGAGGACGCGCCGACGGTCGTCGAGGTCGAGGCCGCGAACACGACGCCGACCCACGAGCCCGGTGAGTGGACGCTCGACGAGCTCCGCACGGACGGCACGCACTACGAGGGGGCGCCGCCGTCGATGCGGTGGCTCGGCTCGTACGGCTCGGTGACGGTGCGGCATACGCCGGTGACGCCCGGGAATCAGGGCTGGCAGTACCTCGATACGAGTAAGACGCTGAACGGCGACGAGATCACGCTCCGCTCGGTGCGGCTCGCGCCGAGCGACGAGCTCGACACCACGCTGAACGTGACCGTGATCGCGGCGGACCCGGAGACCAAGCCCGTCACGGTGGGGAACACGACGCGACAGGAGCCGGTCGCGACGAACGTCACGGTGACGACCCACCAGATCGAGCTCGGGCGCGGCTACGACAATGCGACGATCCCGCTCCCGTCGCACTTCGACGAGGAGCACCGCGTGCTCGTGGTCGTCGAGGAGTACCCGGACGCGCGGTGGTCGTTCACGCACAAGACGATCGAGAGCCAGCAGGCGCCGCCGTTCCCGTACTCGTGGAGTGGCTACTGGAGCTACACCACGAAAACAATCCTCGTCGAGATCCTCGTCGCGGTCGGGCTCGTCGCCATGGGCGTGCCCGCGAGCCTCCGGCGCACCGGGCGCGGCCCGAACAAGGGGCTGCTGTTCTGGTCGATCATGCTCGCGATCGGCGCGGCGATCCTCGTCGGCGGCGCCTACCTGTTCACGACGAAACTGCTGACGACGGTGCCGTACCTCGTGGTGCCGTTCGTGATCGCCGGGATCGTCGGGATCGTGATGCTGGAGACTATGGAGTACGGCGTCTACCGCGTCGTGTTCCTCCGGCTGTTCACCGACGAGGGCCAGAACCCGCGGGGTGAGCTGGCCGCGCAGGCGAACGGCGCGGAGTTCGCGGCGGTGACGCTCGCGCACACCGACAACGGGCCGGTGGCGATCACCGACGGGCTCCGGCCGTGGCTCGCCCGGCTCTGGTGTGGCGGCGCGGCTGTCCACGGCCTCGACGAGCTCGATAACGAGTTCAGTTTGTCGGCGCCGCGGCTCTCGATCGTGCGCGGCACGGCGGATAAGCTGATCTTCGTGGACGACGAGGCTGACGCGCTCCTGGAGTACGAGCGCGAGCACCTCTCGTTCGAGCTCCCGCTGACCGAGCAGCTCGGCGAGGACGAACACCGCTTCAACTGGGCGGGCGCCGCGTCGATCGCGTTCTATGGCGGCCTCGGCGCCGCACTCGGCTACCTCGGTCTCCAGGCGCTCGACGTCACCTCGACGGCGGGCGCGGTCGTGACGGCGGCGCTCGCCGTCGGCGTGGTGTTCACGCACGCCCGGGACGGCCGGCTGTCGTTCCGGCCGGGCGTCGGCCACCAGCAGGACGCCGCGGCAACCGCCATGTACTACGAGAGCGAGCTCGACGAGTACCGCTCGCTCGAAACCGTGCTGAACGAGCTGCTCAAAGAGCGCGCGAGCGAGGACGAGCTGGTCGAGAAGCTCGACGAGCTCGACGAGGAGAACATCATCAAGCAGGCGCACGACGGCGACGTCTCGCCGGACACGTTCGCGGATCGCGCGCCCGAAGGCGAGCCCGCGGGAGGTGACGACTAATGTCGAGCGAGCACGCGCCGGCTGACGCCGAGAGCGGCGAGTCGGTGCTCCCGACGTTCGAGCCGCCCGACGACACGAGCGAGGAGATCGCGGCCGTGCGGCCCGCGCTCCGCAACCTGAACCTGGAACAAGAGCGCGCGCTCCGCGCGTTCCGCGACGACGGCGTCGAGACGCGCGGGGCGCTGCTCGCGTGGCTCCTGCGGCTCCAGTACCGCACGCTCGGCCGGATCCCCGACTACTGGTACTACCACATCGCGACCCGGCCGTCGGCGCTCGCGGTCGTGCTCACCGGCGAGACGCGCGGCCAGTACGGCGCGCGCGACGGCACGCAGATCACGCCCGCCGAAGCGTGGAGCTACCGGCGGCGGCTCGTCGCGACCTATCTCCGCCCGGCGTGCCGGGACGCGCTCCGGGAGCTCCGCACCAAGGCCGTCGAGTACAACGACGCCGACGACGAGCTCGACCCGGAGCGCATGGCGGCGCTCGCCATGCGGCCCGCGCTCGACGAGTACTACAAGCGCCAGCGCGAGGCACTCTCGGAGTGGCTCGCCGGGTTCGAGAGCGTGGAGGCGCTCGACGGGTTCTGCCACGATCTCGATTACGACACGTTCGGCGCGATCAAAGAGGTCGCGCCGCGGTTCGACTACGAGCTCCTCGACGACCCGGTCGCAACCCGTGCGCTCACCGTCGACGAGCCGCACTACGAGCAGGCGCGCGAACGGATCGCCGCCCGGTATCTGCTCCCCGCGTTCAACGTCTCGGTTCGGACGCTGGCGGAGAAGGCCGGTGAGACGGACGATACGACGACGGACGCCACGGGAGGCGTCGACGTATGAGCAAGGCCCAAACTCCGACACAGATCACACCGCAGGAGGTGGTAGAGGCGTTCAAACCAGAGACACGCACGCGACAAGCGAAAGGCGTCAGCTACGGCTGGCGCGACGCGCGCTCGATCCGCGAGGAGCACCGACTCAAACCGTTCTGGCGACAGCTGTATCAGTCGAAGGCCGGCGAGGCGATCGACGCGACCGCCGACGCGGTACAGTATCCCGGCGTGGTGGCGGACTGCCTGATCCACCTCCGCCGGGACGAGCGCGAGCTGCTCAAGCAGGACGAGCCCGATCTCGCCGACTACCCGGAGGATCGCCGCAAGGTCCTGGAGTGGCTCGCGGTCGACGAGGGTATGTCGAACCGGGGGCCGGCGCTCGATCACATGAAGATCGGCGGCACCGACTTCCTCGGCACCGGCCAGCCCGGCTCGGGGAAGTCGACGCTCGCGAACGACCTCGCCCGCGAGATCCTGGAGATCAACCCCATGGAGGCGGTCGCGTGGCGCGGGACGCCGAACCGCGCGGAGTGGACGCCGCTCGCGAAGTGGACGAAACTCCTGCTCCCTGCGGGCGTGGAGGCGCGCGTCACCGTACAGCCGCCACACCACGGCGCCGAGCCGTTCGAGCTCGCCGTCGACGAGGTCGCGCGCTCGGTGGAGCGCTACACGGACATCTTCGACCTGTTCGAGCGCTTCGAGCCCGGCCAGTTCCACGTGGTCTACCCGGACCCGGAGTTCAAGGGGCTCGACGACTTGTTCTACAAGTCGCCGCGGACGCCCAACTTCCGGTTTCTGTCGCCGCTGTCGGGCGGCCTCGGCGACGTCGACGCGGCACCGGAGCCGACGCCACTCAACCACTGGTGGTTCGGGTTCGTGATCGGCATGGTGGACGTCATGGGGCCGGAGTGGCTCTCGGCGTTCATCGACGAGATCGGCGATCTGCTCCCGCAGTCCGCCCGGTCGGGCGAGGCGAACCACTACTGGTACGAGTTGATCGAGGCGTTCCGCGACGCGCTCGTCGACGCCCGGAAGAACAACAAGTCGCTCTACATGTTCGGCCACAACGAGGCGGACTCGCACGCGCTCGTCCGGCGTAAGCTCCGGTGGCGGCTCACCATGCCGGGCTGGCCCAACCCGACGGAGGGCGACAGCGTGGTCGGCTTCGGCACCGCGCCGATGATCGAGCAGCACACGAAGTTCATGACGGTGGGAGAGGGCCTCTGGTGGAACGCGCTGAACTTCAGCGAGTTCCGCTGGAAGGACGTGCCGAAACCGACGTCGGCGAAGATCTCTGTGAACTTCCCGCAGCTCGGAGGTGCGTCGGCGTGATCGCGTCGATCTCGCCGCGCGACCGGTCGGCGCGAAATGCTGGAAATCTGACTCCAGATACGCGCGCGTGTATCGAATCGAACAGGACAACCCCCCCTGCGGGTGCGCACGCGGTTGCTGTCGGTCGCGAGCGCTCGCTCGCTCGCCGCCAGCCGCGGGCGCTGGTGAGCGGCTTAAAGGGGGTGCGGGCTCGTGCGTAGCCGTGGCCTCGCACGCGGGGCGCGAGCGGTCGCGCTCGTCGTGCTCGTGGTGACGGCCGCGCTCGCCGGCGTGATCGCGCCGGCGGCGGCGACGCCCGGCGGCTCGTCGAGCAGCGACGGGAGCGGTGGCTCGCCGCCGGCCGGCATGGTCGGCGTCTCGGACAAGAACGTGCGGACGGCGACTGATCCCGGTCAGTCGCTCCCGGTGCAAGCGAACGCGCTCCAGGGCGGCGCGGTCTACACCGAGAAGCACGCGGGCACGCTGGAGGTGACGCTCACCACGGCCTCGCACGCCAGCGCGGTCATGGGGCCGAACGCGAAGGCGAACCCGAGCGCTCGGGCTGGTGCGGCGAGCTCGCCCGTACTGGTGCTCGCGGACGACACGAACCACGCGGGCCGACCCGTCGCGGTCGAGGCGAGCGTGCTCCGCGAGCTCTACGGCTACCTCCCCGAAATGGCGTACGGCGTCCACTCGTCAGGCGAGCCGTGGGAGCAGCCGATCAGCTACGACGACGGCTACGCGGTGTTCGAGGTGCCGCGGTTCTCGTCGAACACGATCGCGTTCGAGGGCGAGTTCGAGTATCGGGCGAGCCCGGCGACCGACGGCTCGTCAGTCCAGTACGGCCTCCAGGACGTCGACGCCGCGGATAACTTCTCGATCGACCTCACGGGCCATATCGCCTCGGAGACCGACACGGTGACCGCGTCGAGTGTCGGCGACGGCGGCACGGTCGGGCTCGACGTGGCGGGGAACCTCGATCCGACGAACGCCAGCGTGGCGTTCACGGGCCACCGGACGGAGACGGCGCGCACCGAGACCGGCTCGACCGGACTCGGCGGGGCATCGGCCTCGATCTCCATCACGGGCAACCGCGACCCGCTCGGACCCGGCGGCTCGGGCGACCCCGAACTCACGCTCACCGGGAACTACGACGAGCAATCAAACTCCAATGGCGGCGGGTTACCCGTGACCCGTACTTACTCGGGGATGACCGGGGAACTGGGGACGGTGAGCGTCACCGTAGCGATTCAAGTGGCTGATAGTTGTAGAAGTTACAACTTCGACGTGTACGTGAACGGCTCCTGGCACAACAACGTCGGGGGCGCAAGCCACTGTAAAAACTGGGACACGGCGTCGAAAACAAGCACCGCTACGATAAATGAGCCGACGAACGGCAACGACGTGGAGATTCGCGTCGAAACCAGCGACAACAACATCAATTACGAGTCGTCGTGGGTGCGGTATAACACGCCGCAGAACGTCGACGTGTCGACGGATACCGGGCAGAGCGTGACGTTCGGGGATTTCAACCCCGGCCAGTCAAAGATGATGACGGTCAACGCGGGGGCTGACACGTCTACGCTCACGTTCTCGGGCACCGGGAAAAGTGCAGGATGGTCGTTCAACTACACCGACGTCGAACAGACGGACTCGCCCGGTCTCGATGTGGACGGTGATGGCGTACCCGACGCGTCCGTGTCGGGGTATCTCGCCGATGGAGAGACGGTGACGCGCACCTTCTCGGGGCTCTCCCTGTCCGACGAGACAGGCACGGTGTCGCTCGGCGGCGGCACCGTCGATGTCGAGGTGACGTACGACGAGCGGACGCAAACCGAGGACGCGGGCATCGAGGTGAACGGCCAGTGGACTAACCACTCGGGGGTACTCGCCGACGGGTCGACGACGACGCTCGCGGGGAACGAGTCGTGGCTCCAGGCGGGCACGAACCGCGTGAACGTCTCGGTGGGTGGCGGGTCGCTCTCCGCGGACGCGCCGACGCCCGCGGTCGAGCTCGTCTACTCGCACACGGCGACGAACCGCAAGTCGGTGGCGTACGCCGCCGAGGAGTGGACGGATCGCTACAACGTCTCGGAGCAGTATCAGTCCGAGCGTGTCGCCGCGTCGATGGAGATCCCGTTCGAGCACAACGTGGTGCAGCTCCGCGATCTGGCGGTGCGGATCAACGAGTCGGGCGGCTGGAGCACGATCGCGAGCGCGAACTACGACCTGTCTGGGAACGACCTGACGGTCGATCTCGATGCGGTCTACGGCGGTACGATCCCCGCCGGCACCACGTTCGAGGTGCGCACCAACGGCTCGAAGGTCAAGACGCACAACATGACGCTGACCGTGGTGGAGGCGACGCCGTACGGCGAGACGCTCGACAGTAAGATCGAGTTCGACGCGGTCGGATCGAACGCGTACCTCGACGTCGGGCCAACCCGGAACGGCGATCGGCTCCACTACCTCTACTCCGAGTCGTGGAGCTCGCCCGCGGAGTACGTGATCGTCACGGGCGGCGGCGAACAGCAGCTCTACGCGCCGGGCGCGTCGGCGGGCGCCGTGGCACGCGTCACGCACTTGGAGACGCAGGCGATCGTCGAGACGGGTGACGTCAAGATCCATGTTCAGCAGGGCGGGGAGAATCCGGAGCTCGACATTGATCCCGGCCCGGCGGGCGCCGGGGACGCGGTGACGTACAAGCACTACGCGACGACGTCGGGCGTCGAGTACATCCTCTACTCGCTGACGAACGGGATCCAGCACGCGATCGCCGAGGCGCAGTCGCCAGTTGCGCTCGTCGACGACGACAGCGACGAGGATCTCGTGATCAAGACCGACGACGCGAACACGAGCTCGTCGGACGGCGGGAGCGACGACAGCGGGCCGATCCGCGACCGTATCCCCGGTCAGTTCCAGCAGGAGAGCGGCGGCGTGAACTGGCCGGTGCTCGCGGGGACGCTCGTCGTGGTGCTCGGCGGGCTCTACCTCGGCGGGCGTGCGCTCCGGTCGCGCGTCGGCTCCAGGAGCTCGGCGCGCTCGACCGCGTCGGGCCGGGGCGTGTCGAGTCGGCTGAACCGCGCGCTGCTCGGGTTCGTCCGTGGCGTCAGCACGGGCGCCGAGGCGCTCACCAAGCGCCCGAAGGTCGCGGCGGCGGTCGGCGTGCTCGCCGCGCTCGCGGCGGTGCTGACGGGCGCGCTCCCGTTGCCGGCTGGCACGGGCGTCGTGCTGCTCGTCACCGGCGTTCCCGTGGTGACGTACGTCGGGTTGCGGCGGCTCGACTCGTACTCGCCGCTGGTGTTCGGCACGGTGTCGCTGATCTCCGTGGTGCTCGGGCTCCAGTTGCTCGGCGGCGATCTCGTGGGGACGATCTTCGGGAGCGAGCAGTTCCAGCAGTTCCTTCCGATCCTCGGCCTCGCGGCGCTCTACGTCGCGTACAAGGGCGTCCAGGCGGTGCGGGCGCCCGAGTCGACGACCGAGCTCGTCGTTCAGGCGGCGCGCCGGGGAGGTGACTCGTGACACATGCTCGAGCCGGCGCCACTCGTGCTGACGGACGTGCTGGCGTGGCTCGGCGTCCGGGGGTCGATCGTACTCGTCGCGTCGGCGATCGTCGCGGCGTACCACGGGCACTCACTGCTGGCGTTGTTCGCGACGCTCGGGGTCTACGCCCGGATTGCCGGGTTGTTCGTGCTGTTCGCCGTGGTGGCGTACGCGGGGTTGATTCCGGGCGTTCACGTCTCGATCGACGTGCCGACGCTCGCGGAGTTCCTCAGTCGGGTGTGGTCGTGGCTCCCGATTCCGGAGCCCGGAGGACAGCTTCCGTGGTGATTCAGGTGTGAGGGAAGTGCGGCCAGCGAATCGAGACGGGCGGCTGTGGCAGTCTCCCCATGATTCAGCACAACAAGGCAAAGCACCCCGGCGCGTACTACGGCGACGCGGCGGACCAAGCGACGCTCGATGAGTACGCGTAGCTTCTGGGCACCAGCTCCCTTGAAAACCCCATCATCTGAGAAGAAGGACATGCTGCATACAGAGGGTGAGTTCAGCATGCGATTCTTGTCCGCACACATTGGATAGGCAAGACGTATATCTTGATCTCTGTCACAGTTGTTCCCCATGTCCACTGGTTACGGAGCACTCAGCCCATCCTCTCCAATTTCACCGAGCAATTTCTGTTAGTATGTCCTAAAGTCAAATAGTCTGGAGTTTCACTCCCGTCGTTACGGCCCACTCTCCATCACCATGACTAGGGATACGAGAGCGACCATCCTCTCCAACATATATTAGAGTAACCGTTGGTTCTCCCTCAGCCGGTCGCCCGAATCGCTCTACTTCGATTCGAACATTGATGTCTGTCCGTGAAGGGGCAACATCATCAATTTCCACCAATTCAAATGACTGCAGGTCAAGGTGCTCAAAGTCCCGGCGAATATCACCCGGATGTTCGGTGTCACCACTAGTCGTCCGTAGCAAATTCGCCATCCGCCCGTAGTTCTCACCATCCCAGAAGGTTAGAAGTTCAATAAGGGCACGTTCAGCCGTATCTTCTTCATATTCTTCAGGGTCACCTATAGTCGGGACATCTTCGCCGACAGTAATATCCCGTGGCATCCATTCGTCAATTGCTTCCTCCATTTCCTGAGTTTCTTGGAATGATTCTAAGGCATCTATAAGTTGTTCCCAAAAACCGCGTTCGTCTTCATCTTCCGATTCCTCCAGTTCTCCCTGCTCGGCTTTCCGCACCCACTCTGCAGCTGCGAAAAGCGCACCCCACGTCTTGGCCGCGACCAGCAGATTGTCGTACCCGAGATCCATTCCATGCATAATTCCATTTCGGTAGGGTTTATCGAGTTCTTCTGTCTGGGTCTGCTGCCGGCCTTGAAGCATCAAGTCCTGCAAATATTCTAAGCCAGTACTGTGACCGGCTATTGAATCCCACGCCTGCAAATTCGCGTCAGACGCGGAAAACCCACGGCTTTCGCCATATGCATTGACATATGCCTCGTGTACCATCCCATCTAACAAAGCTAATACGACCGGAACAGACGCATGATACCGTTCAGCGGCATAATCCTCTAGGGCATCTAAAGCCAGGTCTCTACGCGGTTGAAACGCATCTACGTCGGATAACAAGCTGATCTTCTGCTCGATGACATCCGAATCATAATACTCGATCAAGTGATTTTCCGCTTTCCCCAAATCACCATTCTCAGCATGTTCAACAACGGTTTCAGCCACCCCTAAATTCATTCCCTCATAGATGATCCACCCTTCTGGGCCGAGATGGTCGTTGAACCTATCAGGGATTTCAGCGATTTCTTCGGCTCGCTGTGCGAGGTCCTTAACGTCAGCATTATCAAGGGCATCATTGATCCGGTCGATATCGACATTCAGGTTTTTGAGTACGGTTTCAAGATACGGGTAGGTACTTTTAAGCCGTTCCAGCTCATGTGCTCTATTCAATAATTCTTGGATTTTCGGGATGTCCTTGATTTTCTCGTTTCTCATTTTCATGGTCCGGTTTTATTAGGCATATAGATAAGGGCATTCTCCGTAAAAATTCTGCTGGTCCTGCATCCATGACATAAATGGCGTGCTGTATACAGAGGGTAGATTCAGCGATTAGTTCTGAAACATGTGGATAGCCTTTCCTGCACTCGGCAGGGCTGTATAGCCTTCCGTCCGGATTAGGTTTATTTATCTGGATTTCAAGAAGCCACTATGGATGACGATACTGCATATTGTATCGAGATACTTGTGGATGCAGTAGAGCAGAATGATGACGGTGGCTGGAAGTACTCTGGATCAGAGGCGACAAGAAAGCTCAAACGCCTCTCACCGATTGTCGTTGAGAACCTCAGTCTTGACCCTGACTCGCTACGGATTTCGTATGAAGTGCTGGAAAGTGAACTGAATAATCTCTTGTTGGAAGTAAAGGGGGCGGATGACCCTGCACAGCAGGTAGAAGAGAAGCTACCAGAGTTTAAGGAGCGATTGTATGGATGGGATTTGAGCGAATACGTGGTAGCATTCCCACTCAATTTCGACCGCCGCTCATCTGAGTTGTTACCGGAATCGCCACAGGTCGGTGATATTGTTTTCGAACGCCTCCCGCGTAGCGAATGGGAAGAACGGTTTGTTCCCGACTACGATGAAGACCACGACAACTACCGCCGGCAGAGAAAGCTGATGGACTTCGTGGATAAAAGTCCGAACGAACTGGATAATCTGTGGTTCACCTACTGGTTTGCGTCGTACAGGGCAAGAGGTGAGAAGTACGCTGTTGACCATGTGGTTGAGCAGTTAGAAATCCTGCTGGGGATGATGAACTACTCTGCAACGTTCAATAGAATACAGACATACTCGCAGGATCCGGGGCCGTGGCCTGACCGATGGGGAGAGCTTCGAGAACCATTCATCTATCTGTTGCACAAACAGGACGAGTTCGTGAGGCATTATTGGAGTGTAGACGCCACCCTTCGGGAGCCAGACAGTCCGCATAGTATGTACGAAGATATGTTTGAATCACTATTCGAGGAGATGCCTACCATTGAGGAGGAACAACCACTGGATGGCCGACTATTGAATTCCCTACGAGCATTTCAAGCAGCAATGACAGAGCCCTCGGAGCGTGAGTCTTTCTTCGAGTTCTGGAGAGGAATCGAGATCCTCACACTCGTTGAGGAAGGCGAAAGGATGTCTGAAGTAGTTGATAGGGCAGCGGCAATGTTAGGATGGAAAGACTCGGAACTTGGCCGGATTAGACGAAACCGGGCACAGAACAAGCGGAATTCGTACGTCCATGAAGGTGCAGGTTTACGGTTGACCATCGCTGATCGGAATCTCGTCAAGAGTCTCCATGAATCCCTCATAGACCTATACATAGACAAACGAGGAGATTGGGGCTATGAAGAGATGAAATTCGCGCTGGAACAGTTCACAGTGGATGAAGCACAGATCGAGAATCTACGTGAAGACCGAAACCGTGAGTTACAATTGATTGATTGGTTCGAAGAGATGTCCGAGGAGAATTAGCGGCCTCAGCACAATCTGTGGCCTTCAGCTATCCGAATACGTGTGACCGATACGCGCCCTGTATTCAGCACAGCAGCGTAAACCCATCATCGGTTATAGTTTTCAATAGAGCTGTTCTACCCTAAGCGCCGGTGGGGTTCTCGTCCCACGGGCGTACCGACCGACGTACTACCTGTTCACGTCCTGCACAAGCGTTCAGCTGCCCGTGTCGGCTGACTCGCCAGCCGCCGCCGCGCGGCGAGCGCTATGCGAGCCGCGCACTTGGCCGACCCCCTTAGGGGCTACTACCCTAAGGGCGCCCGAGGAAAGGCCGCGGCGGGCCGAACCCGTTACGCGGCGGAGAGAGCGCGAGAGCCCGGCGAGAACAGCGGAAGCCTGGTGTGTGGCGCGCGGCGCGAGCGCGAGAAACTGGCGAGGGTGGCGCGCGAGGCCGGGGTGAAAGCAGTGAAAACGTACTGGTGCGGCTACAGGACAGTGGCTTTAGGGTTTACGACGGGTGGGGTGCGGGGAAAAAAGGCGCGTGGGACAGCGCTGTCGCTGGCGACCGCGGCGAGCACGCCGAAATCTCGGCGGTCAGCCGAGCCAGTCGTACTCGTCGAGGCGGATCGCGACGTCGATTTCCTCGATGTAGTCGCGGCGGAGCGCGTGGCGGAGCTCGTCAGCGGTGAGCACGTCGAGCGCGTCGAACGTCCGCCACTCGCCCGCCGGGAGGAACGCGTCGCCGGGCGGGCCGGTGGCGGCGCTGCTGGCGTCGCTGGCGGCGTCGGGATCGTCGCGCGGCTCGTCAGTCGCGTCTCGGCCCGCGTCGCTGTCAGCGGCGCCAGCAGCGCCGCCAGTGCCGCCCGTGTCGTCGGGCGTCTCCTCGGTCGTGTCGCGCTCGGCGCGGTCGCGGCGCTGCTGCTCGCGGCGCTCGCGCCGTTCCTCGCCGCGGTCCTTGATTGACGTGATCGTCTCGTCGGGGTGGACGTCGCGGAGCAGATCGAGCGCGTTCACGCGGAGCTCCTCGTTGTGGTAGACGATGATCCGCGGCCACGTCAGCCGCGAGAGGACGTCGGCGTCCTCAAGCTCGCGCACGAGATCGCGGACGTAGTCGTACGAGAGCCCGGTGACCTCCTGGAGCTGCTCGTACGTGGCACCCTCGTACTTCGCGACCGTGTAGAGCACGTCCCACCGAGCGCGCGAGAGCGAGCTCATGGTCGTGCGGTAAATCGCGCGCTCGCGGTCCTCGTTCGCCTCGCGGAGCCGGCGCTGCCACCCCGTCGGGATTGGCACGTCGACGTTCTCGCGTTCCCACGCGCCGTAGTAGTCGTCTTGGACGAGGTCGGCCATGGTGATGCCGGAGCGCACCGCGACGCCGGTGACGAGCTGGCGGAGCACGCCGCGGAGCGCATACCACTCGCGGACGTGGGGGAGCTCCTGATCGTTGTGCGTGCCGGCGAGGAACGCCTCGATCTTCGGGTGCTTATACGTCTCGTCGCGGTAGGCGTGCCAGTTGCTCGATCGGTACACTTTCACCGCGAGGTCGAGGCCGTCGGGCTGGACAAAGCCGAGACAATCCCACCGGTCGGCGCGGACGAGCTCGCGGACGCGGCCGGCCTCGGCGCGCTTGCTGTGCTGTTCCATGTCGGCGCCGCCGCCGTAGTTGATTAGGCGCTTGGCCTCGTCGAGCGTCTCGCACGCGGAGGCCATGAGCTCGCGGTCGAACCGGTGGTGGACCTCGGCTTTCCAGATCTTGAGCGACTCGGGGTTGATTGTGCTCCAGTCGGGCCGGCCGGCGTCGAGCGCGAGCAGGGCGGCGGTGACGACGTGGAGCGTGCGGTTGACGGCCTCCAGGGGCTCGGCGTACGTGCTCTGTGCGTGGAACTTGGTGCCGGCGCCGAACAGGAGCGGGAGCGCCTCACCGTCGGGGTAGACGAGGCCGCGTTCCTGCGGGCGGACCCAGCACTGGTAGTTCACGGGGAGCGGCTGGTCGGGTTTGAGCTCGCCCGAGTCGGGATCGTAGCGGGTGAGCTGGAGCGAGTACTCGTAGCGGCGGCCCGCGGTGAGCTGCTCGCCGTCCGAGGCCGTGCCGGCCATCCAGCCTTTGCTCTTGAACGTGAGGTGCGCGGGGTAGTCGTCGTTCGCGAAGTCGAACAGCTCGTGCGCGTCCTCGACGACGACGTAGGGCTCGTACTCGCGATCGGCGACGTGCTCTCGCCACGCGGCGTAGAGCCGGCGGTAGATCGTGTCGGGCGCGTCGTCGACGTGCGCGTCGCTGGCGACCTCGTTCGTCACCACATTGACGCCCTGGCCGTGGGTGATCGGGTCGGGGTAGTCGAGCTCCTCGATCCCGTGCTCGCCGGCGTCGTCGCGGTCGGGGTCGTCGCCGGGGAGCGGGCCGTACTCCTGGAGCGCGGGGATCGTGCTCGTCGGGCCGTTCCAGCTCTGGAGCGTCGGCTCGGTCGCGCTCATGCGGATCTCACCTCCGCGAACGCGGCGAGGGAGGCGTCGAGACGGTCGGGCGCCTCGATCGAGAGGTCGAGCGGGGCGTGCGCGAGGAGCCAGCGAACGTAGACCGGTGGCATGGCGCTCCGCACCCCTTGTTTCCCCCACGCGGCGGGAACGTCCTTCGCGTCGGCGAGCGCGGCGACGGACTGATCGCCGCGCGTGTCGACAGCGAGGCCGGGCTCGCCGTCGACGGCGGCGCTCGGACAGTCGAACGAGGTCTCGAAGTGGCGGGTGAGCCGGTAGTCCTCGCCGAACGCGAGGCCGTTCAGCGTGACGTTCGCGTCGAGCTCGCCAGCGCGGGACGCACCCGGAACGTTCTCGATCACGTAGTGCGCGCCGGAGGATCGGCACGTCTCGCGGAGCGCCTCGGTGATTCGCGGGTTCGCGGCGAGCGCGGCCTCGCGGCTCCCGTACGCAGTCGGGGACAGCGAGGAGTACGCGGTGCATGGCGGGCTCGCCCAAACGAGATCAGCGGCGAACGCACGGACCGGCGTGCGGTACGAGAGCGCGTCAGCCTGGATGAACTGGCCGGGGTACTCGTCGCTGTAGTCCTCGCAATCGACGCCGACGACCTCGATTGGGAGGTCGGCGAGCGCGCGAGCGACGCCGCCGCGACCGCAACAGAGGTCGAGGACGCGCAGCTGACGCGGCGGGTTCCACGCGGGCCGGGGCGTCGTCGGGCGCTGCTGTGGCGGCGTGTTCATGCCGAGCCCTCCGATTCGGTGAAGCCGGTGAGGAACGCTTGTGTGGAGACGTCGCCGAACCGGGGTTCGGGGTACTCCGGCGTCTCGGGTGCCGTCTCGACGGCGCGCTTCACGGCCGCAGAGAGCCCGGCGGGAATCCGGGCGCGCTCGGCCGACGAGTCTTTCCCTTGCGTGCCGCTGTCGGAGCCGCGTTCGGCGGGCTCGTGGTGACAGTCCTCGTTCCCGTTGTGGCACTGTCTGATCTCGAACGTGTTGGGGAGGTGGCCCCAGAGGTCGGTCGGCTTCGCGGCGTCGTCGCCGTACTGGCAGAACCATATCTCGGCCTGTGGTTCGCCGATATGCCGGCGGAGCATCCCGCGCGGGTTCTCCAGGAACCAGTAATCGGGGTCGAGGTCGCGGATCAGCTCGACCGTGTGCTCGACGAGGTCGCGGGCGGCCTCGGCGTCCTCGGAGCGGGGCTGGTAGACGCCTTTCCAGTGGGTCGAGCAGCTCGCGATCGAGAACTTTGTGCATGGCGGGCTCGCGAGGACGACGAGGACGTCGGGCTCGGCGTCGAACAGCGCGCGGATCTCGGCGGCGGTGACGTCGAGGATGTTCGCGACGAGGTCGTGCGGGCAGTGGTCGGCGACGGTGAGCGTCGCGAGTCCCCACGGATCGAGGGCGAGCTCGCGGGCGAACGTCTCGGTGACGTCGACGGTGTAGACCGTCCAGGCTGAATCCTGGTGGAACGCTTGGCTCCAGCCGCGGAGGCCGGCGAACAGGTCGACGACGACCTTCTCGGTGTTCTCGCTCACTGGCCGTCACCTCCGAGGAGCTCGTCACGGGCGCGGATCACGCGCTGTTGGGCCTCGTCGCTCCCGCCGTGATCGGGGTGGGTTTCCTTGACACGCTCGCGGAAGGCGTCGAGGATCTCGTTGCGGCTGGCGTCGGGCTCGACGCCGAGCACGGCGTGCGCGGGCGGCTCGCCGACGACGGCGTCGCCGTCACCGCTCGGCAGGCGGAGCTTCGCGTACTCGCTCTCGCCCGTCACCGTGCCGCGTTGCTCCTGCATCCGCGTCTCGTGGAGGTAGTGGTAGAGATCCTGCGCGTTGTCGCGCGGGTTGTCCCACCGGTCGCACGCGGCGGCCATGTCCTCGCTGTCCTTCTGAAACCGGACGACGACGCCCGGATCGTCGAACGAGGCGCGCGCATACGGCTTGTTCGGGTTGCGTTTCTGGTGCTCGGCGCCCGTGTCCAGCTGGACGTCGGTGACGCCGCCCCACCGGCGGAGCTCGTCGAGGACGTTCTGGAACGCGGCGGCGCGCGAGACGCGGAAGCCGTTGGGACACGGCTGGCGGTCCTCCGGGAGCGTCCGGTCGAACGCGGCGGGCCAATCGAGGTTGCTCATGCGTCGAACACCTCGCGGATCGCGGCGGCGTGATCGTCGTCAAGGCCGGCCCGGAGGCGGGCGACGATTTGCTCACCCTTCGGGGTAAGCTCGATCGGGCGCGGATCGCGGTCGTCGTAGTAGAGGCCGTCCGTGTCGATTGCGCCGAGCGCGTCGAGGAATCGGAGCTCCTCGCGGAACGTGGTGTAGTCGCCGACGAGCTCGCCGGCGTCGAAGGGGAACACCGAGCAGTCGAGCGCCCGGAGCTGCTCGGCGAGCTCGGCGTGCGCCGGCGGCTCGGCGTTCGCGCCGAGTGCGAGGAAATACGCGTCGGTCGTGCGGTCAATCGCGAGCGGTGCGTCAGCGTCGTCGTGGTCGGGAGAGTTCTGACTCATTGGTCGATGGGAAGGGAGGGCGTGGGAACGGCGAGGGTGAGTTCGAGCTCGTCGAGCACGGCGGTGACGGGCTCGTACGGGTCGGGCGCGACGTCGTAGGGCGCCGGGAGGACGACCTCGACGCGGTGGCGATCACAGTGCCAGCCGAACACGGGAAGGTCGTACTCGTCGGCCTCCTGGAGCGCGACGGCGAGCGCGTCGTCGGCGACGACCTCGATCGGGACGCGCGGCGTGCCGAGCGTGTGGAGCTGGCGCCCGCACCGCGGACACGTCTCGCCGCCGGTGTAGTCGTCGACCTCGGCGGGGGCGATGTGGACGCGCGGCGGGAGCCCGATCTCGCGGGCGTTCGGCGCGTCGAGGCTCACCGGCAGCCACCCCCATTTTGCGTGGCGGCGTTCCCGAGCGTCTGCTGTTCGGAGTGCTGGAACCGCGGAGTACCGTCCGGGTCGAACGTCAGCAGCAGCCTCTCCGGACACTCCTTCTCCTCGGTGTTCCCGCGTGAGAGGGAGGACGTGGTCGTCCGCTCGCGGACCGCCCACGAGTCCGGGTACGACGGCAGCTCTCCGTAGGAGATGATTGCCTCGCCCTCGATCTCGCCCAACCGCGAGATTAGCGCGGTGTGATTGATGTCGTGATTCGGGTAGTAGCCCTCGGACCGCACGCCCGGGTAGGGCGGGTCGACGTAGAACGCGGTCGTCTCGGAGTCGTAACGGTCGATGACCTCCCGCCAGTCCAGACACTCGATGGTGACGGCGTCGAAGCGCCGCGCGAACGCCACCAGCCGCGCCCGAGACCGGTGGTAGTTGCGCGCCTGCGAGTCGCAGGGGTAGCCGCGGGCGGACGTCGAGGTCGAGAACGAGTTGCGCTTGGTGAGATCGCCGTTGAAGCCGGCCTGGACGAGATACCAGTACCGGCCCGCGCGCACGACTGTGTCGGCGGCGCGCTCACCGGCGTGGTAGGCGTCCGCGAACTCCTCGTAGAGCGTCCGCGAGTACGGCGTGTGCTGGAGCCACTCCAGCAGCTCCTCGCGGTGGTCACGGAGCACGCGGAAGAACTCGACCAGGTCGTCGTCGACGTCGTTGTAGATCTCGTTGATGGACTCCGGTTTGTGGATGAGGACTGCTGCGGAGCCGCCGAACACCTCGACGTACGTGTTATGGTCGGGGAGGTGATCGATAATCCACGGCGCGAGCCGGGCCTTCGCGCCCGGGTAGTTCATCACCGCCTTCCCCGG
The DNA here is from genome assembly GCA_964651725.1 of uncultured Halobacteriales archaeon. Lineage (GTDB taxonomy): Archaea > Halobacteriota > Halobacteria > Halobacteriales > Halobacteriaceae > CAZYYH01. Next base: position 49,218 of record CAZYYH010000001.1, read on the forward strand.
TTCGATGTCGAATTCAGTACCCGCCATCTACTCCACACCTCCGCCGGTCGCGACCGCTGCCTCGTCGTCGGCGTCGTCTGTGGCGCCGCCGCGGAGCTTCGAGAGCTTCCGGCTGGCGCTGTCGGGGAGGCGAGCCTCCGGGTCGCGGCGCCCGTGCTCCTCGACGAACGCCTCGTAGCGCTGCTCGGCGAGCTCGCGGAGCTCCGCAGGGGAGCGGTCCGGGAGGTTGCGATTGCCGACGTGGAGCAGTACCTCGCGGCGGTCCTCCAGGAGCGTGACGACGTCGTCGCGCGGACACTCCTGCCGCCACGGCCAGGGGTCGCGACCGCGCTCGTGGAGCTCGGCGTCGGTGAGCGCGAGTTCGCCGAGTTTGCGCTCGGCGAGCAACCAGCCGTTCACGACGCCGAGCTCGTGAATCCCGCGGACGCGAGCGACGACGAGATTCCACAGCGTGTTCGTGGTGTGACCGGGGCCGCGCTCGTCGAGTGGGTGATCGAGGTAGCGGGCGGGATCCTCGCCGATCCGGTCGGCGATCCGGGCGAGGCGAGCGCGCGGACGCGTTCGGCTGCCGGACTGGCCGACAGCGGGCGTCACGCGAACGCACCTCCGGCGAGGTGGCGGTCGTCGAGCAGATGAGTCCACGGGAGGTTCGCGATCGTGCCTTCGTCGCGGTCGACGGTGCTCCACCGGCCGTTCAGTCGGAGGTCGAGCAGCCGGGCCGGAACCACGAGTACGGCGAGCAGCGCGAGCTCGGCGTCGGGGCGCTCGTCGTAGACGGCGAGCAGGTAGACGCCGTCGGCCTCGACGAGCTTGGCGTGCTGGCCGTCGTCGCGGCCTTTCACGTACCAGCGGCCGGCCGCGGTGCGGTCGACGCCGTTCGAGACGCGGCGGCGCGCGGCCTTGATCTCGCCGACGGTGCCGGGTGCAACGACGCACTGGCTGGCGAGGCGCACGCCGGCCGCGGGGCCGAGCGTCTCGACGACCTCGACGTCGTGCCAGTGGTCGACGCCGTCGACGGGCTCGATCGCATCGACGCCGGCGACGACGTGATCCTCGACGTCGAGGCCGAGGGCCTTGTTCGGCGCGAGATCGTCGCGGTCGTCAGTGCGGCTCACTGCTCGTCACCTCTCGCGCCGGGCGCGTTCTCGGAGAGCGGCACGCAGTACGAGCACGGCTGGAGCCAGCGGCGCTGTGCGCCCTCCCGCGTGGTTTCCTCGATTGCGACGTGGCGCTGGAGGAACGAGCACTCCTCGTCGTCGTGGTAGGAGGTGGCGCTGTTCCCGACGCCGCGGGCGCGACCGTGGTAGACGCGGTCGTCGGGGGCGCCGGGGTCGAACTGTTGGCGAGCGAGGCGTTCCTCGCGCGGGACGCTCATGCGCGATCACCTCGCAGGCGCCCGCCGTCGGCGGCGAGAATGGGTTCGGACTCGGTCGAGCGAGCGGTCGGAGGTGAGCCTGGCCGGTCGGACTCGGTGAACGTGGGGCTGGCGTGGTCGGCGCGGATCTCACCGAGCGGAGTGAGCCCGAAGTCCTCCGGTGAATGCTCCTCGTAGAAGTGCTGGCTCGTCTTGCAGGGGCCGGTGAGGTCGGCTTGGCAGTCAGGAAGCGGGCAGTAGCGGAGGCCGAGGCACTCGCGGCCCTCCGGCTGGTGGTCGACGAGCGGGCGGTCCGCGTCGTCGATGCTCGGCAGGGGCCGCATCACGCGCCACCTCCAAGTGAATCAGGGTTTAGTCCACGCTGTGGAAGGAGTGATTTTGCGTGGCAGACGCTAAGGTGCCAGGTGTCGAAAACCTGTAAAACGTTTGATGGGACCGCTGAGATTCGAACTCAGGTCCGACGCACCCCATGCGCCGAGGATACCAAGCTACCCCACGGTCCCGCGTTCGGACGAATGCGTGACCGCGAGTTAAGGGCTTCGCTTCGGCGGCCGGCGACGGTGGAGCAGGTCGGCGTCGGCCGACGCGACCGCCCGGCCCTGGTGGTCGAACGTCGGTCTCGGCGCTCCCGGTCGCGGGTCGTCCGAGTGTTTATGCGCGAGGCCGCCGGTTTCTGCCACATGGCGGTCTACGAGACGGAGATCCCGGGGGTGGGTCGGCGGTTCGAGGTGGAACTCGACGGCGGGGAGCGGGCGGTGGTGGTCGTCCACCACGACGGCAAGCGGGAGGTGTTCCGGCGGCCGTCGGCGGGCGCGGACAGCGAGCGGGTGTTCGCACTGTCGGGCGAGCAGGCGCGACAGCTCGGCTCCATCCTCGGCGGCGCGTACTTCCAGCCGGTCGAGGTGGACGAGACGCGGGTGCCGCTCGGCGACGCCATCATCGAGTGGGTGACGGTCGGCGAGGGGTCGCCGGTGGCGGGCCGGAGCCTCGGGGAGTCGGGCGTGCGTGCGGAGACGGGCGTCTCGGTGCTCGCGGTCCAGCGCGGCGAGGAGACGGTGTCGAACCCGAAGCCCGAGTTCGAGCCGGAGCCGGGCGACGTGCTGGTCGCGCTCGGGACGCGTTCGGAGCACGCGGCGCTCGCGGAGCTGGTGGCGGGCGACGGGTCAGCGTAGCGATGGCGGGCGAACTGCTCGTGGAGGTCGGGATAGCGCTGACGGCGCTCGCGGTGGCGGGTGCGGCGGCGGACCGGCTGGGGCTGTCGGTCATCCCGGCGTACATCGTCGCGGGCATCCTCGTCGGGCCGAACGTGCCGGTGTCGCTCGGCGGGCTGTCGACGGCGCTGGTGCAGGGTGGCGAGTTCATCGACGTGGTGGCGGAACTCGGCATCGTGCTCCTCCTCTTCTTCCTCGGGGTGGAGTTCAGCCCGGAGCGGCTGCTCGCGCAGCCCCGCCGGCTGCTGGGCGCGGGCGCGCTCGACTTCGTCGTGAACTTCGGCGCGGGACTGGCGCTCGGGTTCGCGTTCGGGCTGTCGGCGCTCGGCGCGGTGTTCGTCGGCGGTATCGTCTACATCTCGTCGAGCGCGGTCATCACGAAGGCGCTCGTGGACGAGGGCTGGATCGCGGACCCGGAGAGCGACGTGATCTTCGGCGTGCTCGTCATCGAGGACGTGGTGATCGCGGTGTACCTGGCGCTGCTCTCGGCGGTCGCGCTCGGCGGCGACCTGGCGTCGGCGGCGACCTCCATCGGGGTCGCCGTGGCGGTCCTCGCGGCCCTCTCCCTGGTGGCGTGGTACGGGACGGCGTGGGTGGGGCGCGCGTTCACGACGGACTCGGACGAACTGTTCCTGCTGCGGGTGGTCGGCGTGACGACGCTCGTCGCGGGGCTGGCGCTGACCGGCGGCGTGAGCGAGGCGGTCGCGGCCTTCTTCGTCGGGAGCGCGTTCAGTGCGACCGACCACGCGGAGCGCGTCCAGCGCGTCGTCGCGCCGACCCGCGACCTGTTCGCGGCGGTGTTCTTCTTCGCGGTCGGCCTCGGCACGAGCCTCGGAGCGGTCGCGGGCGTCCTTGACCTGCTCGCGGCGGCCGTGGTCGTGACCACCGTGGCGCAGCTCTTCAGCGGCACCGTCTCGGGGCGGGCGTGGGGCCTGGACGCCCGGCGGTCGCTCCGCGTGGGCGTCGGGCTGGTGGCGCGCGGCGAGTTCTCGCTGGTGCTCGCGGCGCTCGCGGCGACGGTCGGCGGTGAGGTCGGCGCGGTGGTGCCGGCGTTCGCGGTCGGCTACGTGCTGGCGATGAGCGTGCTCGGGACGACGCTCATCTCGTCGGCGGATCCGCTTCTGGAGCGGGTGGCAGCGCGGTGGGAGTCCGCGTGACGCCGGGGCGGTTCGGGCGGTCCCGGCGGGTGAGACGGTCGCATTCGCCGGAACGCATTAGTGCGCGCCCCGCTAACCCCCGCGCGTATGAGCCCGGACCGGGCCGTCCTGCGCCGAGCTATCGACGAGGGCGAGCGGGACGGCGGGAACGTGGAGTTCAAGGAACGGCTCACGAAGGACGTCCACCTGGCGGACGGGCGGCTGGAGAGCCTGGTCGCACAGCTCCGGCATCGCGTGCTGTCCGGCGACGGGGAGGCGATGTACGTCGTCGGCGTCACGGACGACGGCGGCATCGCCGGCGTCGCCCACGACGCGTTCTCGGAGTCGATGGACGTGCTGAGCCTGATCGCGGAGGACGCGGGCGCGCACATCGACGAGGTGCAGACGTGGGGGACGGAGGACGGCGGCCTCGTCGGCGTCGCCACCGTCCGCGAGGGCGCGGCGCTCGACGCGGACGACGACCACATCATCGTCGGGACGGCGGGCCACGTCGACCACGGCAAGTCGACGCTCGTCGGGTCGCTCGTGACCGGCCACCCCGACGACGGCGAGGGCGGCACCCGGGGCTACCTCGACGTGCAGCCCCACGAGGTCGAGCGCGGCCTCTCCGCCGACCTCTCCTACGGCGTCTACGGCTTCGACGACGACGGGCCGGTACGGATGGACAACCCCCACCGCAAGTCCGACCGGGCGAGCGTCGTGGAGCGCGCGGAGCGCATCGTCTCGTTCGTGGACACGGTCGGCCACGAGCCGTGGCTTCGCACGACCATCCGCGGGCTGGTCGGGCAGAAGCTGGATTACGGCCTGCTCACCATCGCGGCGGACGACGGCCCGACGAAGACGACCCGCGAGCATCTCGGCGTGCTGCTGGCGACCGACCTCCCCACTGTCGTCGCCATCACGAAGGCCGACCTCGTGGACGAGGACCGACTCGCCGACCTCGAACGCGAGGTTGGGCGGCTGCTCCGCGACGTCGGGCGCACGCCGCTCCCGGTCGAGCGCTACGGCGTCGACGCCGCCGTCGAGGAGATCAGCGACACCGTCGTCCCGGTCGTCCGCACGAGCGCGGTGACGATGGACGGACTGGACGCGCTCGACGAGCTGTTCGAGCGCCTGCCGAAGACGACCGCCGCCTCCGGCGACTTCCGGATGTACATCGACCGCACGTACAAGGTCACGGGCGTCGGCGCGGTCGCCTCCGGCACCATCAAGTCCGGCACGGTGGAGGCGGGCGACGACCTCCTGCTCGGGCCGATGCCGGACGGCAGCTTCCGCGAGGTCGAGGTGCGCTCCATCGAGATGCACTACCACCGCGTCGACCGCGCGGAGGCCGGGCGCATCGTCGGTATCGCGCTGAAGGGCGTCCGCGAGGCCGACGTGGAGCGCGGCATGGTGCTCCTGCCGGCGGACGCCGACCCGACGCCGGTGCGGGAGTTCGAGGCCGAGGTCATGGTCCTCAACCACCCCACCCGCATCGACTCCGGCTACGAGCCGGTCGTCCACGTCGAGACGGTGAGCGAGGCCGCGCGATTCGACCCGCACGACGGCCAGCTGCTGCCGGGCGACACCGGCACCGCGACCGTCCGGTTCAAGTTCCGGCCGTACCTCCTCGAGGAGGGCCAGCGGTTCGTGTTCCGCGAGGGACAGAGCAAGGGCGTCGGCACCGTCACCCGCACGCTCGACTGACAGCTCTCGCTTCGGCGACCAGACGCCGACGACGCCGTCTGATCCGGTAGCGGGACCTGATTGGCCGCTCTCGCCCCGTCGAAGGGGACGGCGGGGCGTAGCCAGGGGAACGGTTTTGCCCGTGCGGTGACAAGCCGGGGGCGATGACGGACGGCGACGACGTGGGCGTCTCGCTCGTGGTTCGGGAGGCAGCGGCCCGGGACGCGGGCCGCGGCATCGTGCGGCTACCGGATCGCGCGCGCCAGGAACTCGGCGTGCTCTCGGGCGACACGGTGCTCGTGGAGGGCTCGGGAGCGATAGTAGCGAAGGTGTGGCCGGGCGCGGACCTCCCGGCGGACGAGTTGCGGATGGACGGCGAGACGCGCCGGAACACGGGCGTCCGGGTCGGCGAGCGCGTGACGGTGCGGCCGAAGCGCGTCGCGGCGGCGTCCCGGGTGGTGGTCGCGCCGACGAGCCGGCTGTCCGCGGACCCGGAGGCGGCGACGCGCGTGGTGCGGCGGTCGCTCGTCGACCGCCCGGTGAACGCGGGGCAGCGCGTGCGCGTCGAGGCGCTGGGCGACGCGGGCGAGTTCCAGATCGTGGACACGGAGCCGTCGGGGAACGTGCTCGTGACGGACGAGACGGCGGTGGAGGTGCCGGCGGAGCGCGCGGCCGGCGGCGAGCACCGGGTCGGCGTCACCTACGAGGACATCGGCGGGCTCGGCGACGAGTTAGAGCAGGTCCGGGAACTCGTGGAACTCCCGCTCTCGAACCCCGGCGTGTTCCAGCGGCTCGGCATCGACCCGCCGAGCGGCGTCCTCCTCCACGGCCCGCCCGGCACCGGCAAGACGCTCATCGCGCGGGCCGTCGCCAACGAGGCGGACGCCCACTTCGTCTCCATCTCGGGACCGGAGATTCTCGGGAAGTACAAGGGCGAGAGCGAGGAGCGACTGCGCGACGTGTTCGAGGACGCGCGGGAGAACGCACCGAGCATCGTCTTCTTCGACGAGATCGACGCCATCGCGGCGGAGCGCGAGGACGGCGCGGACATGGAGAGCCGCGTCGTCGCCCAGCTCCTGTCGCTGATGGACGGCCTCGAAGCGAGAGGGGAGGTCGTGGTCATCGGCGCGACCAACCGCGTCGACGCCATCGACCCCGCGCTCCGCCGCGGCGGCCGGTTCGACCGCGAGATCGAAGTGGGGGTGCCCGGCAAGGAGGGCCGCCGCGAGATACTCGACATCCACACGCGCGGGATGCCGCTCGCGGACGACGTGCCGCTCGACCGGTACGCCGAGCGCACGCACGGCTTCGTCGGCGCGGACCTCCAGTCGCTCGTCACCGAGGCGGCGATGGTCGCGCTCCGCCGCGTGCGCGCGGGCGAGGTGGCGATGGAGGAGGTGACCGTCACCCGCGACGACTTCGAGCGCGCGCTGGCGTCCGTCGAACCCTCGGCGATGCGCGAATACGTCGCCGAGACGCCCGACACCGGCTTCGAGGATGTGGGCGGCCTGGAGGACGCAAAGCGCACCCTTCGGGAGTCCATCGAGTGGCCGCTCTCCTACCCCCGGCTGTTCGAGGAGACCCGCACTGACCCGCCCCGGGGCATCCTGCTCCACGGCCCGCCCGGCACCGGCAAGACCCTGCTCGCGCGCGCCATCGCCAGCGAGAGCGGCGTCAACTTCATCCACGTCGCCGGCCCCGAACTCGTCGACAAGTACGTCGGCGAGTCCGAGAAGGCGGTGCGCGAGGTGTTCGAGCGCGCCCGCCAGGCCTCCCCCGCCATCGTGTTCTTCGACGAGATCGACGCCATCGCGGCGCGCCGCGGCTCCGGCGCGCACGAGGTCACCGAGCGCGTCGTCTCCCAGCTCCTCACCGAACTCGACGGCGTCGCCGCCAACCCCAACCTCGTCGTGCTCGCCGCCACGAACCGCAAGGACGCCATCGACCCCGCGCTCCTCCGCCCCGGTCGCCTGGAGACCCACGTCCTCGTTCCGCCGCCCGAGGAGACCGCCCGACGCGACATCCTCGCCGTCCACGTCCGCGGCAAACCCCTCGGCGACGACGTCGACCTCGACCACCTCGCCGCCGTCACCGACGGTCTCACCGGAGCCGACCTCGAAGCCGTCGTCCGCGAAGCCTCCATGCTCGCCATCCGCGAGGCCGCCGCGGACCTCGGCGTCGCCGAGGCCGACGACCGCGCCGACGAGATCCGCATCCAGCGCCGCCACTTCGACCGGGCGCTGGACCGCGTCGAGGAGTCGGAGTCGTAGGCGAGCGTGAAGCGCCCCCAGCTTTAGTTAGCGAAACCCCTGCCGACACCGCTTCGATTGCCTGCGGCGACGGGAACGGGCTAGCTGCTGCTCCCAAACATGAGAACCGCAGCCACGTCCTCCCCAGCCGACTCGTGACTCCCTCACTTCGTTCGGTCGTCACTCGTCCCTCGCGCGGTCGCTCGCTTCGCTCGCTCCGCGCGCGCCAGCGACGACAGTTCGATTGGAGCAGTTACGACTGTATCAGTCGCGGCTAGAACAATCGTGGTGAGCGACACGGCTTTGTGTGGACGCGACGACCGTCGGGCCATGAGCGAGGCAGAGGATGGAGACGCCTACACCGTCGAGATTCTCCTCTTCGACGGGTTCGACGAGCTGGACGGGGTCGGCCCCTACGAGGTGTTCGAGACGGCGGGGTCCGATGTGGGACCGAGCGCACCGGTGTCGGCGTCGATGGTGACGCTGGAGCCGACGGAGACGGTGACGGCGAGCCACGGGCTGGAGCTCGTGCCGGACGGCACGCTCGGCGACCCGGACCTGCTGGTGGTCCCGGGCGGCGGCTGGCAGGGCGGCGGGGGCGTCCGGCGCGAGGTCGAGGAGGGGTCGATTCCGGAGGCCGTCGCGGACGCGCACGAGCGCGGGATGGACGTTGCGTCGGTCTGCACGGGCGCGATGCTGCTGGCGGCGGCGGACGTGCTCGACGGGCGGCCGGCGGTCACCCACCGCTCGGCGCTCGACGACCTCGACGCGGTCGCGGAGGTGGTGGACGCTCGCGTCGTGGACGACGCCGACGTGGTGACGGCGGGCGGCGTCACGTCGGGTATCGACGTGGCGCTCTGGCTGCTGGAGCGCGAGTTCGGTCAGGACGTGGCTGATGCAGTGGCGGCGAACATGGAGTACGAGCGTCGTGGAGAGATTCACCGGGCGTGACCGGCCAGTTGCGACGCCCTCGCGCGAGCGGGCGTCAGCTTCTTTCCCGGCTGTCCCGTTCGTCCGTGCATGAGCGACGTGCGAGCCGTCATCTTCGACATGGACGGCGTCATCGTGGACTCGGAGCGCTACTGGGAAGGCGTGATGGAGGAGGTCATCGAGGAGGCCGTCGAGGACCCGGGCGTGACGCCCGCGGACCTCACGGGCGTGAACGTCCTCGACCAGTACGAGATGCTGGCGGAACGCGACGCCGTCTCCGGCTCCCGAGAGGACTACTTCGACCTCTACGACCGCAAGGCCGAGTCCATCTACACCGAGCGCGCGGCGCTGATGGACGGCTTCCACGATCTGCTCGACGCGCTCCGCGACCGCGGGCTGGGCGTCGCGGTGTCCACGTCGTCGTTCCCGGAGTGGATCGAGATGGCGTTCGACCGGTTCGACCTCGACGGGCGGTTCGACGCCGTGGTGTCCGCCGCGGAACTCGACGTACCCGGGAAGCCGGAGCCGGACATCTACGAGCGCGTCGCCGACCGGCTCGACATCGACCCGTCCGAGGCGGTGGTCGTCGAGGACTCGGAGAGCGGCGCGACGGCCGCTCACCGGGCGGGAGCCTACGTCGTCGGCTACCAGCCCGACCCCGACTCCGCGCAGGACCTCTCCGTCGCGGACGAGGCGGTCAGGGGTCCGGAGGAACTCCGCGAGCGCCTGCTCGCTGTGGTCGGCGACGCGGCGTGACGGCCATCGACGGGTTAATTACTTGGCCATACAGTATAAGTGTTGATAGCTCGAACGGCCGACAGTCATGTCCACCGCGGCCGCCGAGGACCTCGCGGCGTTCCTCCACGAGCGCGTCGGCGACAACCTCCGGAGCGTCGCCTACTACCACGCCGACGAGTACGAAGTCGTCTACCTCCGGGACGACGTGGCCGACCAGTACTCCTCGGACGACCACGAGCACATCGCCCGGGACGTTCGCCTCGAGAACGTCACGAAGGCCCAGCAGGAGGACCTCTACGTTCACGGGCGGCTCCAGTGCACCGTCAGGGCGTTCGACGACGCGGTCGAGATGCACTTCCCCTTCGACGACACGTCGGGCGTGACGGTCGCGCTCGACGCGGAGGCGCTGACCGCCCACCGCACGTTCGTCGGTCGATGCCTCGAGATCGCGGGCGTGACGTAGCGGGTCGACTCCGGGAGCGTCACTTCGCCAGCGCGAGCGCGTAGTGCGCCGACCCCTCGTCGCGCCGGAGCACGCCGGTGACCGACCACGCCGTCGCCGCCACGGCCTCGCGGAACCGCTCGGGGTCCACGAGCAGGAAGTCGAGCGTGCGGCCGATGGTGTCGCCGGGCCGCGGCTCGGTCGGGTCGGCGTCGTCTCCCGCCTCCGCGTGCCGGCCTTCGCGGTACTCGAAGTGGAACGTCCGTCTGGCCATCCCGCGTCGGAAGTCCCGGCGGTAGCCGAACACCTCCTCGAACCCCTCGACGGTCGGGTCGAGCATGTCCACGACGGCGGTCCCGTCGGCGTCCGTAATCCTGGCGAACTCCGCGAGCAGCGCGCTCATCCCCGTGAGCGACGACGCGATGCTGATCTGCGTGCCGACGACGTGGACGGACCGGAACTGCCCGTCGGGGACGGCGAGGTCGAACATGTCCATCATCTCTGCGTTCTCGACGCCGCGCTCCCGGGCCGCCTCGACCGCGCCGGGGCTGACGTCCACTGCCAGCGTCTCGTAGCGCTCCTGGAACCACAGCGCGTCCCGACCCGCGCCGCAGCCGACGTCGATGACTGGTCCGTCAACGTACTCGAACCGCCTGCTGGCGAACTCGCTCGGGTCGAACGGGTCGCCGAAGTAGTTCTCCTCGACGAGGCCGTCCTGCATTTGGTCGCCATCCCGGTAGAGCAGGTCGCCGCGCTCGTACTCGCCGCGCTGGTACGCGAGCATCGCCTGCCCGAGCAGATCGGGGCGTGCCATGCGTGCTATCACACCGCAATTGTCATAAAACCATAGTGTAAATGGTTACCATTCACATCCCTCCTGCGGTTGAGGCATATCAGCGAAGAGCCAGTTCGACCACTAGGAGCCGAGACCGGCCGAGAAACCGGTTTCGAGAGCAGGCCGAAAACGCCCGGACACCAGGCTAGCAACCGCGAGCGAGGGCGGCTTCGCCGCCCGAGCGAGCCGTCTTTTTTGCTGGAGCTTTTTTGCGCGAGCGGTTCGCGGCCGCAGGCCGCGAACCCGAGCGGAAAAAAGGTCCTACCAGAACGCCTTCGTTCGAGCATATTCTCTCTCGCGCTCCAGGATGTCCCGGTAGAAGTCGGCTTCGTCCTCGCGGTGGCGGTTGATGACGCGGGCGGCGTTCTGCGGGCCGATGCCGCGCGCGGTGAGTGCGATGACGGCTTTCCGGCCGTGGCTCTGGACGATGGAGGCGTTCCGGAACGCGCGCTGGGTGAGTGTGTCCTGCTCGTCGTCCTTCTCGGGCGCGCGGACGGCTTTGACGGTGTCGTCGGCCCACGGGGAGAGCGCGGCGATGCGGGTGGAGCCACATCTGGGGCACTCGGGCTGGTCGGGGACGCGCTCGACCTTGGTCTCCTGGTCCCAGTCGGTGCAGTGGACGCAGAAGAGGCGGACGCGGTCGTCCTGGATGCGCTCGCGCACGGTCTCGACGACGCTGGCGTCGGCGTTCTCGGGCGCGAGGAGTTCGCGGCCGGAGGAGCGTCCGTCGACGCCGACCGGAGTGTGGCCGCCCGTGACGGCGACGGCGAGGTCGCCGGACTGGACGGCGCGGAGCACGTCGCTCGCGCCGTCGGTGTCGAGATCCTCGTGGAACACCTCGCGGACGGCCTCGTCGTACATCGGGGTGTCTTCGAGTGCGGCGAGCACGCGGTCGAGGGAGATGCGCTGGCTGCCCTGCCAATCTTTCAGCGCGCCGAACTTCGCGGCGACCTGCGACAGCGTGAACTTGAGGGTGTCGGAGTGCTTGAGCGAGAGTTCGATCAGGGGTGCGACGTGGTCGGGGTCGATGTCGCGGAGGAGGTCGGCGACGTCGGTGCCGGACACCCCGGCGGGCACGTCGAGTTCGATGCGGTACGGATCCACCTCCATGCCGACGGAGGAGCCGGTGCGCTGGCCGAGGAGCGCGGAGAGCATGCGGCCGAGCGTCTCGTTCACCTTGTGCCCGAAGCAGGCGTTGACGACGATGCTCCGGGCCTCGCTCTCGACGACGACGGTGTCGGCGGTCGGCCAGGGTGCGTCGGTCTCGGCGTGGCGCTCCAGGGTGTCGAGCCCGCTCGCGGCGGTGTGCTCGCCCGCCGGGTAGCGGTCGGCGAACTCGCGGGCGACGCCCGACCGGGGTGCGCCGCGGTCGAACTGCGGCCCCGCCACGGCGCGCATCTCGCCGACCTCCTGGGCGACGTCGCGGGGCACCGGAATCTCCTGGCCGACCCACGACGGCACCTCGCCGGTCGGGTCCTCGATGGGGCTGACCTCGACGCGGCCCTCCTCCTCGTCCACCTCCGCGATGCGCCACATCTCGCCGCGCTGGACGAACACCTCGCCCGGCTCCGCGAAGTTCACGACGAACTTCTCGTCGAGCGTGCCGACCTGGCGGCCGGAGGCCACGTCGTACACCTCGTAGGTCTCCTCGTCCGGGATCATCGAGAGGTTCGCGTAGAAGTACTGCCAGGTGCCGCCGGACTTCTCGATGCGGTCGTCCGCCTCGTTCAGCCACACCACGTGGTTGCCCGCGACCTCGCGCACGACGCCCTTGAACGTCTCCTCGTCCAGATCGCGGAACGGGTAGGCGCGGGTGACGATGTCGTACGCCCGGCGGGCGTCGATCTCGCCGAAGTCCATGGCGAGACCCACGATCTGGTTCGCCACCGTGTCGAGGCTGCCGTGGTGGATCTCCGCCGGCTCGACCTCGCCCGCCACCGCCCGCCGGGCTATCGCCATCGCCTCCAGCGTGTCGTCGGGGTGGCCGGTGACGATGGTGCCCCGTGAGACGCGATCCTGGCGGTGGCCCGCCCTGCCGACGCGCTGGAGCAGGCGCGCGACCTCCCGTGGGCTCTGGTACTGGACGACGTGGTCGATCGCGCCCACGTCGATGCCGAGTTCCATCGAGGACGTGCAGAGCAGGCCGTCCACGTCGCCCGCCTTGAACGCGTCCTCGACCTCCACCCGCGCCTCCTTCGACAGCGAGCCGTGGTGGACGCCGACGTTCGCGTCGAGTTCCTTGAACCGCGAGCCGAGTGCCTCCGCCGTCTGCCGCGTGTTCACGAAGACGAGCGTGGAATCGTGAGCCGCCACGATATCCAGGATCGTGCGGACGTGGCTCGCCATCTCCTCGCTGGTCATCAGTTCGGACGCCAGACGGCTGTCGCCGTCCTCGATCTCGGGCTCCACCACCTCGAACTCCACCTTGCTTCCCACGTCCACCTCGACGACGGTGCAGCCCCTGTCGCCCGTCAGGAAGCGCCCGACCTCCGCGGGGTCGCCCACCGTCGCGGAGAGGCCGACGCGCTGGAACGGTCCCGCGAGTTCGCGCAGGCGCTCCAGTCCGATGGTGAGCTGTGCTCCGCGCTTCGCCGACGCGAGTTCGTGGACCTCGTCCACGACGACGTGTGACACGTCGGAGAGGGCCTTCCGGAGCTTCGACCCCGTGAGCATCGCCTGGAGGGTCTCCGGCGTCGTCACCAGCACGTCGGGCGGATTCTCCGCCTGCTTCTGGCGCTGGTAGCTCGTCGTGTCGCCGTGGCGCACGTCGACCTCCACGTCCAGCGTCTCGCCCCACCACTCCAGGCGCTCGCGCATGTCGCGGTTGAGTGCCCGGAGCGGCGTGACATACAGCGTCGAGATGCCGAACGGGCGCTCGTCTCCCTCCGCGATGGCGTCGAGGATGGGCAACATTGCGGTCTCCGTCTTCCCCGTCCCCGTCGGCGCGACGACGAGCGCGTTCTCGCCCCGGACCAGCGGCGGGATGGCGCGGCGCTGTGGCTCCGTCGGCTCCGAGAACCCGCGCTCGACCAGCGCCGAGCGCACCTCGTCGCCGAGGAGCGCGAACGCCGACCTCCCTGTGGACCGCTGTCCGGTCATCGACGGGCGTAGGCGGAGCATCCGAATAAGCCCCTCGGACTCCGATGTGTGGTGGCGGGCTACCCCTCGTCGCCCGCGAGGTCGGTGTCCGCCAGTTCGTCCGGCCGGAGGTACGCCATCGCCTCCTCGTCGGTCACCTGGTCGAACTCCTCGTAGAACCGGCCGACCGCACCGAAGTAGCCCGGCGTATCCACGCACACCACCTCGTCCGCCTCGTCGCGCAGCCGCTCGACGGTGTCCGGCGGCCCGACCGGCACCGCGAGGATCACCCGGGCCGCGTCCGCCGCCCGCACCGACCGCAGGCACGCCGTCGTCGTCGCGCCCGTCGCCACGCCGTCGTCCACCACCGCCACGCGCGTCCCGGCGAGGTCGAGCGGCGGCCGCCCGTGCCGGTAGCGCTCGGCTTTCTCCCGCGCCGTCGCCGCCGCGCGCTCTCGCTCCGCCTCGACGTACTCCTCCCGGACGCCGAGCCGGTCCACCAGGTCGTCGTTCAGCCAGACGGAGCCGTCGCTCGCCGCCGCGCCGATGGCGAGTTCGGGGTTCCCCGGCGCACCCAGCTTCTTCGCCGCCACCACGTCGAGCGGCACGCCGAACGCGTCCGCGACCGCCCGCCCCACCGGCAGCCCGCCGCGCGGCACCGCCAGCACCACGTCCACCTCGACGCCGCGGTCGCGCATGGCCTCCGCGAGTCGCTCCCCGGCCTCCTCGCGGTTCTCGAACATGGGTGTGAGTACGGTTCGCACGGCAATAAGCGCGGTGTGGAGGGAGTTCTGCTCAGCGTAGCCGGGACAGCCAGCGGGTGACGGCCGGCCGACCAGCCGCTCCGGGTGGGACTTCGGAAGCCCCCGGCCGCTGGACTCGGGAGCCTCGCTGTGCTCCTCGGTCGCTCGTTCGCTCCGCTCACTCGCTCCCTGCGGTGCTTGCGTCGGCTGCCTTCGTCCACCGGCCGGGGGCTTCCGGACCCGCCGCGGTCCATTTAGCTCAATTTAAGAGTGCCAACGGGACTCCCACCTAGTCCCACGTCACCCAGGCCAGAAACGCGATCGCCGCCGTCTCCAGCACGCGCAGGAGCATCATGGCGTTCCCCGGGGGCCCGGGCATCTTCTCCGGCGACGCGAACCACGCGCTGAGCTGGGGGTCGAGCGCGAAGTACCAGATCGCCATAGCGTTCTCGGCGAGCAGCAGGGTGCCGAACACCAGCAGGCCGAGCGTGTGCTTCGACCGGAACTGCCGATAGTTCCGCGCCCAGACGACGCAGAGTGCGGCGAGCAACAGCACGTTGGCGGCCGCAGCCGCCCGCACGACGCTTATCCAGACCCCCATCTGTACCTCCGTTCCGCCCGTGTCGGGTTATACGCTTTCCCAATTTCGGCCATACTATTCCACCTTCTCCACGATTTCCTCCACGGTGTCCCAGTGGGTGCGCACCTGGTCGGTCGGCAGGTACACCGCGCCGTACTCGTCCCCGGACTTCTCCACGATGTCGTTCTCGACGAGCACGTCGAGGTGGTGGCGCACCGTCTTGTAGTCGAGGTCGAGTTCCTCCGCGAGCTGGTTGGCGTTGCGAGGGCGCTCCGCGACGGCCCTGAGCAGGCGCACGCGGTTCTCGCCACCGCGCGTGCCCGTGAGCACGTACCAGAGGACGCCCTCCATACGTCGGGGTGACTCAAGCGTGCCTTGTAAGCACTCCGGACGGGGCGGCGGGAACCGGAACCGGGGACAGCGGCGAGGTGACCTGGAAAACCGGGGGACGACGCGGCGTCTTACGCTCGACGGTCCGGTACGGCCGACCCGGGTGGCGTTCGCACCCGTTCGCGTAAGACACGGGTGGGGTACGTCGTCTGACAGGGTTTTATGCTGTGACGGCCCCTACGATTGCGTCCACACGGGTTCCGCTCGTGTACAGGGGGAGACCACCATGAGTACACCACACGACCGGCGGGGAGGGCGCGAGGATAGCCAGCCCACCCCCACGACGTACCACGCACAGTGGGACGATGGCCGCGACGACGAACTAAGCACGACCGTCGTCACCGCGGTCGCGGACGCGATGGGCGCGCGCGCCACCGACCTCGAACCGCTCAACCGGCAACTCGACCCGGACGCGCTCAACGGTCTCTTCGCCGGGGACGACAGCGGCGACTGCCGCGTCGCATTCCGGTTCAACGGCTTCGACGTCACCGTCTACGCGGACGGCCACATCGTCGTCAGCGACGCACCCCGAGTCCACCGGCCGCCTACTCGGTGAACAGGTGATTCTCGGTCGGCACCGCGAACAGCCCGATTCTCGCGCCGGCGTCCAGCCAGGCGTGCCCGTAGGAGAACGCCGCGAGCGCGTTCACCGGATCGTCCTCGTCCCGGAAGTGCCGACCGTCGTCCAGGTACGCCTGCGCCATCTCCTCGAACTCCGCGGCGGCCTCGCCGAGCGGCGTCCCCTCGGGCGGCACCGCCTCCGCCGCGTCGAGCGCTTCGGCGAGCAGACCCTCGTAGCGCGCCGTCTTCTCCGCTAAATCCGCCATACCCGGCAGTGACGGGCGCGAGAGGTAAGTGCGTCGGTGCCAGGCGACAGCGGCGGACGGGCTTGTCTTGGTCCAGCGCGCCGTCGAACCGGCGAGTTCACCGGACAGCGCAAATTAAATACCGCTCGCCCGACGACGTTCTGGCATGACGGAGCACGCGCGCGTCGAGATCTACACGAAGGAGCAGTGTCCGTACTGTGAGAAGGCGAAGGATCTCTTCGACGCGAAGGACGTCGCCTACGAGGAGTACAACGTGACGGGCGACCCGGAGCTGTTCGAGGAGATGCGGGAGCGCGCGGACGGCCGCGAGACCGCACCCGAGGTGTTCGTGGACGGCGAACTGATCGGCGGGTGGGACGACACGCACGCGCTCGACGAGACGGGCGAGCTGGACGAGAAGCTGGGTATCGCGGCGGACGGCGGCGAGAGCGTCGTGGACCACCACCGACTCGTCGTCGCCGGCACGGGCATCGCGGGCCTCACCGCGGCGATCTACGCCGCGCGGTCGAACAACGACCCGCTGGTGCTGGAGGGCGACGAGCCGGGCGGCCAGCTCACGCTCACCACGGAGGTCGACAACTACCCGGGGTTCCCGGAGGGCATCTCCGGCCCGGACCTCGTGAACCGGATGAAAGAGCAGGCGACGCGGTTCGGCGCGGAGGTAGAGCACGGCGTCGTGGAGCGCGTGGACGACGACGCGCGGCCGTTCCGCGTGGAACTCGCCGACGGCGACGCGTACACCTGTGACGCGTTCGTCGCGGCGTCGGGCGCGAGCGCGCGCACGCTCGGCATTCCCGGCGAGGACGCCCTGATGGGGTACGGCGTCTCGACCTGCGCCACGTGCGACGGCGCGTTCTTCCGCGACGAAGAGATGATCGTCGTCGGCGGTGGCGACGCCGCGATGGAGGAGGCGTCCTTCCTGACGAAGTTCGCGGAGAAGGTGTACCTCGTCCACCGCCGCGAGGAGTTCCGCGCGGAGGACTACTGGATCGACCGCGTGATGGAGCACGTCGACGACGGCAACATCGAGGTCGTGCGGAACGCGGAGGTCACGGAGATACACGGCGAGGAGGCGACGGGCGTCGACACCGTCGACCTGGTCCGCCACCCCGAGGGCTACCCCACCGACAAGCTCGACGACCCCGACACCGAGGAGTTCGAGATGGACGTGGGCGCGGTGTTCCTCGCCATCGGCCACACGCCGAACACGGGCTACCTGGCGGACACCGGCGTGGAGCTGGACGAGGAGGGCTACATCCGGACGAAGGGCGGCATGGGCGGCGGGCAGACCGCGACGGACGTGCCCGGCATCTTCGGCGCGGGCGACGTGGTGGACTTCCACTACCAGCAGGCGGTCACCGCGGGCGGCATGGGCTGCAAGGCCGCCATCGACGCCGACGAGTTCCTGGAGAGCGGCGGCCTCGCCGAGCAGGTAAGCGGCGAGACGGCGGCGGCCGAGGGCGACGACTGACGAACTGTTTCGTGCGATCCGTCATCCCCGAGCGATAGCCAGCCGACCAGCCATCGTCCTGGCGGACTGAAAGGGCGAGCGCGGTCCGGGAAGCCCGGCGACGCAAGCACTGGAAGGAGCGACCGAGCGAAGCGAGGGAGCGACTGAAGCGCGCAGCGAGCCGCGCGACCGGAGCGCGCGAGGGCTTTCGGGGCGGTTTACGGGCTTCAGGGTTCGATAGCCGGTTTACAGACTAATGCATACCCGACCCACAGCCCCTTTACCCTACCCCGCCAAGGGGAGTGCATGGCTGACACGGAGACGGTAACGTTTAGCGTGGAGGGACCGGACGGCGAGACGGACGAGATCGAGCTACCCGCCGGATTGGTGGACCTGTTCGCGGAGGAGGGCGACACCCGAGCGGAGATCGTGGCGGACGTGGGCCTGATGGCGTTCGTGCAGCGCGCGCACAGCGTCGTCCACCACTCGGAGGGCCAGGCGGGCGAGGAGCTACAGGCGCTGGAGGAGGCGGCGCTCGACCTGTTCGAGGAGCGGTTCGGCATGACGTTCGGCGAGGCGACCGGGCACCAGCACTAGGGCGCTTCCCACCAGTGGTGATAAAGAGCGTCGCGGCTGGTAGCGTGGGCTCTCCCGTGGTCAGAGATGCTGGACGATCCGCTCGGGAATCACGTACTGGAGGCGCTCGTGGGGCACGAACCCGATGGTTCGGTACTTCCCGCTTTTGCTCTTGGGCTGTCCCTGCGACTTGCCCTTGCTCTCGCTCTCGCTCTTGCTCTTGCCCTTGCCCTTGCTCTTCGATTTCGACTGCTTTTCCGACTGCGACTGCTGTTCGTGCTTCGAGGAACCGGAGGCGGGTTCCTCCACGGAGACCTCCTCCATGGCGGATAGCTCTTCGATGGCTTCCTCGCGTTCCTCCTCGGGTACGTCCTCGTCGAAGACGATAGTCACCTCCTCGTCGTCGGACTCCCGATTCGAGCTTTCCTTCTGCTCGCCCTGCTTGGACTGCTGCTGTTGGCTCCCACCGGACTGACCGGACTGCTTGGACTGCTTGGA
>CAZYYH010000001.1:68061-70297 GCA_964651725.1 uncultured Halobacteriales archaeon
GGACTGCTTGGACTGCTTGGAGTTCCCCGACTGTTTGCGGGTCTTCAGGGTCACGCCCCACTTTCCGATGTGGAGTCTGTCGGCTTCGATGGCCGTTCCGTCGATGGCCACGGCTTGTAACGATTGTGTCATAGTATAAAATAACGCGTGCGTCAGGCGGGGAATTCTTCGATGTTCTCCACGTCGTAGCTGATCTCTTCGGGGACGACGAACATCAGCCGGTTGAGTGGCACGAAGCCAATCGTCTTCGAACTGCCGCCCTGCTGTTTCTTCTGTAGTTCGAGGCCCTGCTGCTTGGCTTTGAACTTGTCGCACTCGATGACCGTACCGTCGATGGTGATAGCTTGTAGTTCAGGCATCGGAACTCCTCCCGAACGAAGATTGGGTCGTCACGTCCATAAGCGAAATCGCCGGACGGTGGCGGGCTTGGTCCGTGGAGCGGCCAGTTACTGACGGAATCTCCACCATGCTTGCCGACAACTGATTATCCGATACCAGCCAGGGCGGGAGGTAACTCGAAGCCGGTCGTCTCGACTGCACGCTCCTCGCGCCAGGGAGAGCTCGCCAGGACGCTCCCTACGTCCTCGCAGCCAGATACACGACGGCCTGCTCGTGGAGTGCGGGATGGGGCTGGGCGTGGTGGCGGGCATCCTGTACGAGGTCGATGGCGTCACGGAGTTCTGTCTCCTCTTCGGCGGCGAGGGCGGTGGCGGTGACGGTGGTGCTCCGGGAGATGCCGGCGGTGCAGTGGACGAGCAGGGAGCCGTCCTGGCGGTAGAGCCGGCACGCGGTGTCGACGGCGGCCTCGAACGCCGACCAGTCGTTCTCGGGGCCGTCCACCATCGGTCGATGGTGGGTGGTGTTCGGACACTCGTTGTCGGAGAGCGACAGCACGTAGTCGAAGGTCCGATCGCAGTGGGCTGGGTCGGCCGCGCGCCAGTTGCCGAGGTAGCACTCGCGGTCGCCGACGCGCCGGACGACCGCGTGGTCCTCGACGTAGCGAAACGGCCGGACGGAGATATCCGGCGGGTCGCTCGTCATCGCTGGCCGAACAGCCGCTCGCGGAGCGACCGCGTCCGGGATTTCTCGGCGAGCAACACCGAGCAGTCCACCTCGTCCACCACGTCGAGGACGAGCGACCCGCGCACCAGCCGGGAGAGCAGCCCGCGCTCGGTCGCGCCGATGACGAGCATCGAGGCGTCCGCCGCGTTGCGCGCGATGGCGTCCTCCACGTCGCCGGTCTCGACGACGCGCTCGGCGTCCCCGAGGCCGTGGTCGTCCGCCCACTCCGCGAGGAACGCCTCGCCCGCCGCCCGGTCGTCGGCGACGTGGAGCAGCGTCACCGTAGAGTCGTACTGCTCGCGGAGCGTGCGCGCGACGGCCGCCGAGAGGTCGGAGTCCGGGCCGCCCGCCGTCGGCACGAGCACGCGCGACGGGTCGAAGCCGCGGTCCTTCAGCACGAGGAAGTCACAGGGTAGGTCGTGTGCGAGTTCGTCTATCGCGCTCTCCGCGCGGCCGGGCGCGCCGTGGGCGTCCGGGCCCCAGCCCATCACGACCATGTCGGCGTCGTGAGTGTGCGCCGCGTCGAAGATCTCCTCGAACGACCGGTGGGAGAGGATAGTGTGGGTCTCCACGGGCACGCCGAACGACTCCGCGTCCGCGCGCGCCCGCTCCAGCAGGTCGCTCGACCCGCCGTCGAGTTCGTCCACGTGCTCCGCGCCGTACTCCAGCGGCGTCTGGTCGGGAACGGTGACGATGTGGATGGCGTCGACCGAGCCGCCGCGTCGCTTCGCAATCGCGGACGCGAGCGTGATGAGTTCCTGCTCGTGCTCGGGGTTGGCGAGCGGCACCATCACCCGGTACTCGCCGCCGTCCGGCTGGACGCTGCTCGCCGCCGACACCGCGGCGTCCGGCATCGCTCCGGAGCGTCGAAGCACGTACTGGCTCAGGATGCCCTGCTTCGTGGCCTTCGCACGGGCGTACGCGAAGTACCAGACGACGCCACCCACGACGAACAGCAGGCTCAGTCCGATCTCGATGGGCTTCATGAACGCGATGAGGCCGAACGAGGTCGCCGCGCCGAGCGCCGGCACCACCGGGTACAGCGGCACCCGGAAGTCGGGCTGGTACTCCGGGGTCTCGGACTCCCGCATCACGATCAGCGCGAGGTTCAGCAGGCCGTAGACGATGAGGTGGAGCACGCTCCCGGCCTTGGCGAGCGTCTTCACGTCGCCGA
>CAZYYH010000002.1:0-61266 GCA_964651725.1 uncultured Halobacteriales archaeon
CGTTCAACCTCTCGGGCCACGTCAACCACACCGTCTTCTGGGAGAACATGCACCCCGACGGCGGCGGCGAACCCGGCGGCGACCTCGCCGACGCCTTCGACGAGCACTTCGGCGGCTACGAGGGGTTCAAGCAGGACTTCTCGGAGGCCGCGAAGGGCGTCGAAGGCTCCGGGTGGGGGATGCTCGTCTACGACCACATCGCCGACAAGCCCATCGTCGCGGCGGCGGAGAACCACCAGAACCAGCATCCGCAGGGCGCGACGCCCCTGCTCGTGCTCGACGTGTGGGAGCACGCCTACTACCTCCAGTACGAGAACAACCGCGGCGACTACGTCGACGCGTTCTGGAACGTCGTGAACTGGGAGGACGTGACCCAGCGCTACGACCACGCGCAGAGCGCCGGCCAGCTACCCAACGTCGGCAACGTCGCCTCGATGTAGCCGCGGGGCCGGTCCGACCGGCCGGCGACCGGAACGCCCGGCGATCCAACAGGAACGAATTTTTGTAACCTGGGAGTAGCCGGCCGCTATTCCGGATTCACGGGGTTTTATTACCAGTTACAGTCAATTAGCATCCGAGGTGTACATCCAATGAGCGACCACGAACTACCGCCGCTTCCCTACGACTACGACGCGCTGGAGCCACACATCAGCGAGCAGGTGCTCCGCTGGCATCACGACACCCACCACCAGGGCTACGTGAACGGCTGGAACAGCGCCGAGGAGACGCTCGCGGAGAACCGCGACGCGGGCGACGTCGACGGCTCCCCGGGAGCCATCCGCGACGTCACCCACAACGGCTGTGGGCACGTCCTCCACGACCTCTTCTGGCAGAACATGAGTCCGGAGGGCGGCGACCAGCCGTCCGGCGCGCTCGCCGACCGCATCGAGGCGGACTTCGGCTCCTACGACGCGTGGGAGGCCGAGTTCCGCGCCGCCGCCGGCAACGCGGGCGGCTGGGCGCTCCTCGTCTACGACAGCTTCTCGAACCAGCTCCGGAACATAGTCGTCGACAAGCACGACCAGGGCGCGCTCTGGGGGAGCCACCCCATCCTCGCGCTCGACGTGTGGGAGCACTCCTACTACTACGACTACGGTCCGGACCGCGGCAGCTTCGTCGACGCGTTCTTCAACGTGGTCGACTGGGACGAGCCGGCCAGTCGCTACGAGGACCTGGCGGCGACGTTCGAGTAGCTCGATTACTCCGTTCTTTCGACGCGACCGCGAACCGGTGAGCCGTCGCCGTGCCGGTCGCCGGCGGTCTCAGTCGTCGTCCGGCACGAACGCGCTCGCGTCGTGGTCGGCGGTGACGCCAGTGATGCTCTCCTGGAGGGCCGCGAAGTCGTAGCCGCCGTCGCGCCGGTCGAAGCTAGAGAACACGCCGACCCGGAGGCCGTTGTCCGCGAGGAACGTCCGGAACTGCACGTACCGGTCGAACCCCCGGATGGTGTACTCGTACCGGGCGTAGTTGAGCTGGTTGTACGTCTCGCGGGTGATGTAGCCGAACCGCTCGTTGTCGATGTGGCTGTCGACGTCGACGTCCTCGAGCTTCTCGGCGACGTCGTCCCGGAGGTAGAGCGCCTCGTGGTGGTGCTGGTCGAACAGCCAGAGGTCGCGGAGGCTGTCGCCGCCGAACTCCGTCACCACGTCGACGAGGTGCGCTTTCGACTCGTTCATGGGTGTGACTGTGTCGAGACGCCCGGTCTTGATGCAACGACCATGCTACTTTGTGTCACCGTCACCCTTGACATATATAATCCTTCCCCTATGTCGGCGTCCGGGAGGCTTTTCGTCGCGCCGGCCGGACCGTCCGGTATGCCCACGCCGAAAACCGAGTTCGACGCGCTCTACCCCTGCGACTTCTACGAGCCGGCAGAACTCCTCGACGCCGACGAGATGTATACGGTCTACGAGATCGCGCGGCTGCTCCAGGAGCTACAGCCCGACGCCGAGATCGACGAGGCAACCGAGGACGTGCTACTGGACTGGGCCATCCCGTGGATCATGGTCAACGCCGACGACCTGGTGGTCGCGGAGCCGCGGAGCGACGACGAACCCGGCTACTACGGGCTGAAGGAGGACTGAGCGGCCGAGAGCCGAGGGTCACGCCGGATCGGCGCGCTACCGTATTCGCGCGGCACGGAGCGCGAGGTCGACGTGGCTCGCGGCGTCGCACTCGACGCTCGGGCCGTGGCCGGCGTGGAGCGCGCGCAGCGAGTCGTCGATCGCGTCGCAGACGCGCTCGACGCTCCGGACGAGCACCTCGCGGTCGCCCTCCGCGAGGTCGGTGCGGCCGAAGCCGCCGTTGGCGAACACCAGATCGCCCGCGAACAGCACGTCCGAGTCCGACGAGTACAGGCAGAGATGGTCGTCCTTGTGGCCGGGCGTGTGGAGCGCGTCGTAGGAGTGATCGCCGAGGACGACGGACTCGCCGTCCGCGACGGCGTGGTCCACCGCGTCGTGGTCGGCGTCGAACCCCCACACCGCCACGTCGAACGCGTCCGTGACGGCGTCGAGGTTGCCGACGTGGTCGGGGTGGGTGTGCGTGAGCACCACCGCGTCGAGGTCGACGGCGTGCTCGCGCACGCCCTCGGCGGCGTCGAAGTTCGAGCCGACGTCCACGAGCGCCGTGCGGTCGCCCGGGACGAGGAACGCGTTGCTCGTGAACGCCTGCACGTCCGCGGCGAGGTTGACGACCGGCTCCATGCGCTACCGTTCGGCCAGCCGAGGTATGTGCCTGTCGAACATTACCAGGGGGATTTTTAACCCGCCAATCGGTATCCACGTAAGACTCGACTCCCGAACATGAACGACGCCATCACCGTGCTACTGGTGGACGACGACGACGGCGTGGTGGATCTCACCGCGACCTACCTCGAGGAGGTCGCGGACGACATCGAGACGGTCACCGAGACGACCGCGGCCGACGGTCTCGACCGGGTCGAGAGCGGCGAGATCGACTGCGTGGTCAGCGATTTCGACATGCCGGGGACGACGGGGTTGGCGTTTCTCGAAGCCGTCCGCGAGGTCGAACGCGACCTCCCCTTCATCCTGTTTACGGGCAAGGGCAGCGAGGAGATCGCGAGCGACGCCATCTCCGCCGGCGTCACCGACTACCTCCAGAAGGAGACCGGCACCGACCAGTACGAGGTGCTGGCGAACCGTATCGAGAACCTCGTCACGCAGCACCGCGCCCAGGAGGAGGCGACGGAGGCCACCAGGCAGATTCGGCGGATGTTCAAGCGCATCACGGACGCGTTCTTCTCGATGAACGACGACTGGGAGATCACGTACGTCAACGGGCAGGCCGCGGAGTTCGCGGGCACGACCCAGGATGACCTCATCGGGAAGCACATCACGGACGTGATGTCCGAGCAGCGCTCGCGCAAGTTCTTCGACGCGTACCGCCGGGCCCTGGAGGAGCAGCAGCCGGTGACGTTCGAGTCCGAGTCGTCGACCCAGCCGGGCGCGTGGGTCGAGGAGCGCGTCTACCCCTCCGAGGACGGCATCTCCGTCTACTTCCGCGACATTACGGAGCGCAAGCAGGTCGAGATCGAACTTCGGGAGACGAAAGCGAAGATCGAGGAACTCCACGACATCGCGGTGCGCGCCGAGGAGTGCGACACCGAGGACGAGGTGTTCGAACTCACCATCGAGGCCGCCGAGGAGATACTCGAGTTCGACATCTGTGCCGTGGACGCCGTCGAGGACGGCGTGCTGGTGCCACGCGCCATATCCTCGGGAACGCCCCCCGAGGGCTACTACGAGGGGACGCCCGTGGACGCCGAGGAGAACCTCGCGGCGCGCACGTACCGCACGGGCGAGTCGTACCTCGTCGACGAACTCGCCGACGAGGACGTCGACCCCGCGGAGACCGCGTACCGATCCGCGATCAGCGTGCCGTTCGGGGAGAGCGGCGTGTTCCAGGCGGTCGCACGGGAGCCGGGGCGGTTCGACGATGATGACGTCGAACTCGCGGAACTCCTGATAACCCACCTGAGCGACGCGCTCCAGCGCGTGGGGACGGAGCGCGAACTCCGCGCGGAGCGCGACCGGTTCGCGGCGCTGTTCGAGAACGTGCCGAACCCCGTGGTGAACTACGTCTACCGCGGCGGCGAGCCGGTCGTCCAGAACGTGAACGCGGCGTTCGAGCGCGTGTTCGGATGGTCGGCGGAGACGGTCGTCGGCAGGTCCATCGACGAGTTTATCCTCCCGTTGGACGCCGAGGACGAAGCGGCGTCGCTCAACGAGCGCATCCGCACCGGGCACCGCATCGAGGGCGAGGAACTCCGGCGGAAGACGAAGGAGGAGGGCGTGAAGGACTTCCTCTTCCACACGGTGCCGGTGCAGGTCGAGGACGAGGTCGAGGGCTTTACGGTGTACACGGACATCACCGAGCAGAAGGGACGGGAGCGCGAACTCCAGCGCCAGAACGAGCGCCTGGACGAGTTCGCGTCCGTCATCTCCCACGACCTCCGCAATCCGCTGAACGTGCTGCGGGGCCGCGTGGACCTGATGAAGACCGAACGGGACAGCGAGCATCTCGCGTCGATGGAGCGGTCGGTCGAGCGCATGGACGACCTCATCGGCGACGTGCTCGCGCTCGCGCAGAAGGGTCGCGTCGTGAACGAGACGCAGACCGTGTCGCTGTCGGCGGTGGCGACCGACGCGTGGGCGACGACGGACGCGACCGGAGCGACGCTCGACCTCGCGGACGACCTCGGATCGGTGGACGCCGACCGTGGCCGGCTCCGCGAACTCCTCGAGAACCTGTTCCGGAACTCGGTGCAGCACGCCGGCCCCGAGGCGACGGTCCGCGTCGGCCGGACCGACCACGGGTTCTACGTCGCGGACGACGGGCCCGGCATCCCGGAGGCGGACCGCGACCGGCTGTTCGAGCACGGCTACACCACGAGCGACGGCGGCACCGGCCTCGGCCTCTCCATCGTGCAAAGCATCGCGCAGGCCCACGAGTGGTCGATCGAGGTCGGCGCGTCCGCGTCCGGCGGCGCGCGATTCGACGTGATCACGTAGCGGGGACAGGTAGTTTTTTGCCGGTCGGCGCGACACCAGTTGCCAACATGGAAGTCCGCCTGCTGGAGTCCACGGACCGCCCGGAGGAACTCGTGTGTCGCGCGGCGCGCGGCGACTACTCGTCCGACTGGGTGGGGCCGGACCGCACGTTCGCGGAGGTGATGGAGCCGGTCGAGGGGGAGACGCTCCAGGACAGGAAGGAGACGCTGCTCGACCACCTCATCCGGTCGGGCCACTGGGGTCCGTTCGAGCATCCGACGGCGACGTTCGCGGTGCGCGGCGTGAGCCGGGCGTGCATGGCGCAGCTGACGCGACACCGTCACGCCTCCTTCGACGTGATGTCGCTGCGGTACGTCGAGCTGGCGGGCGACCGGGAACTCCGCGACCGGTTCACCTACCCGCCGTCGTTCGAGGAAGACGAGGTGGTGTCCCGGGAGGGCGCGGAGGCGGTCGAGATGCCCGCCGAGGAGCGCGTCGCGCTGGCGGACGACGTGTACGAGGCGTGCATCGACGCGTACACCGACCTCGTGGAGGCCGGCGTGCCGAAGGAGGACGCGAGAATGCTGCTGCCCATCGGCACGAAGGTCAACCTGACGTTCTCGATGAACGCGCGCTCGCTGATGCATCTGCTGGACATGCGGCTGAAGGCGGACGCCCAGTGGGAGGTCCGCGAACTCTCGGCGGCGGTGCTCGCGGAGTGCAAGGAGTGGATGCCGTACTCGTTCGAGCAGTACGAGGAGCGCCACCCGCACAAGCTCGCGCCGTAGCGCTCCGGACCGTCGCCCCGAATGACGACTTTCAAGGCGTCGCTCGCCCCACCTACGGGCATGAACGACTCGCCCGCGACGGAGGCGGCGACGTGACGGTCGTCGCCGTCCTCCTCGACCCGCCGCGCGACGGCCTCGTGCTGCCCGACCTCCCGGACTCCTCGCCGCTGTCGGCCGCGGAGGCCACCGAACTCTACCGCGCGATGGCCGCGGACGTGCTCCGCGCCGTCGACGCGAGCGGCGGCGACCTGCTCGTGAACTACCGGCCCGACGACCTCGTCCCCGAGGAGTTCGCCGGTGACCGGTCCGCCGAGGCGGAGGTCCGCGCGCTCGCCGCGGACGCCCTCGGCGACCTCGACGACGTGCGCTTCGAGGTGCAGGTCGGCTCGACGCCGTCCGCCCGCGTCGGCAACACCGTCACCCACCTCGTCGAGCGCGAGGGCGCGACCTCCGCCGCCGTCCTCCGGCCGGACGCCCCGCTCGTCACCCGGAAGGAGATCGACGGCGCGGCGATGAAGCTCCGCCGCAGCCAGGTCGTCCTCGGCCCGAGCGAGCGCGGCGGCGTCTACTACGCCGGCTTCGCCGACACCCTCGACTTCACCGACGCCTTCGACGCGCCCGCCGTCGAATCGCTCGTCGCCCGCGCGCGCGACGCCGGCCTCGACGCCGACTTCCTCGCCCAGCACACCCGCGTCCGCACCGGCGACGACCTCGCCACCGTCCTCGCCGTCGTCCGCGCGCGGCAGCGGGCAGAGCGCGTCGTCCCGACTGCGACCGCCGACTGTCTGGACGACCTCGGCATCGAGATCGAGGAGCGCGACGGCGAACCGATGCTCGTCAGGGAGTAGACCGACAGTTCTTAGACGCGCCGCCCGCTATGGAATCGCGTGGTGAGGTAGCGAAGCGGCCCAACGCGCCTGCCTTGAGAGCAGGTGGCCTCACAGCCTCAGGGGTTCAAATCCCCTCCTCACCGCTTCTCTGCGAGCCGACGACGGAACTCTCGGTCCGTCGTCCGGCGAGTCGTGAACGTGAGCGGGGATTTGAAGGAGACGAGTCGCACGCCCGCGCAGGCGAGCGACCTGGCGGGAGCGAGCCGAGCAGGACGGTCTCGGCGTGGTTCAAATCCCCTCCTCATCGTCCAAGCCCTCGCGCGCCGCCTCCGGCGGCGCGCTCGCCCTTGGAGATTCCGCCAGGACGGTGGTTCGTTCGGGATGAAAACGCCAGTGGATTCTTCGGCTACGCCTGGACTCGGTCTCGCCTTGCACGCCGACGAACCCGTCGGCGAACGCGTCCACGGTGGCCCAATCCCGCGACGCGTCCGTGTGCCCGCTCCGTCGACCGTGCCGGGTGTTCGGATCGCGGTCCGGGAGCGGCGGGATACCACAGATGCCTATAAACCTTATAAGTGTACTATTCTGTAATAAATTGTAATTGTTTGTAACCTTCAAGTAGTTTATAGGGGGCCGGGCCAGTCCCGACCCTGACGATAATCGCTCGGGGTGTTCTGCGGGAGGGGGCGGGCAATCCCTGGAAGTAGGAAGCAGGGTGTTACAGTAGCCTCGGCAGATGTGTGCCGGCTGGTCGGCCGACCATCCGGACCGCGTCGCTCGGCCGACCGATACGGTTGGCTGGCCGGAATCGAGACGCAGTGACGGCCGATCGACCAGCCGACGTGTGAGGCGGCCGGCACGGTCCACGCGAGTCGGCCGGCCGGTCAGTGAACGCCCTGGCGGAATCTCCAAGGGCGACGAGCGAACGACCGAGCGAAGCGAGGGAGCGAGCGAGGAGGGCTTGGTGCGACACTGTTTTGAGGGGACCGTACGACCCTTCGAGTATGGCAAAGGAACTCTTCGGCGCGGCCGAGCGCGACTGGCCGCACGACCCCGACGGCGAGGAGGGGAGCGAGGGCGGGCGGAAGTACGGGATGGCGGTGCTGGCGAAGAAGCTGGACGAGGAGGAGGACTTCCCGCTGTCGACGGCCGAGTTCGTCGAGGAGCACGGCGACGAGCCGGTGCGGCTGAACTACGAGACGGTGGTGAGAGTCTCGGATGTCTTCGAGCACGTCGAGGGCGGGGAGTTCGAGACGATGACGGCGTTCCACCGCGCGGTCGGCGAGGGGATGCGCCGCGGCGACCTCTGGGAGTACCAGCCCGTCGAGTAGCGGCGGCCCGCGAGCGGAGCCGAGCGGCGTCGCCAGCGTCCGGTCACGCCCGCCGTCGCGGCGTCGGCCGGTCGCCGTATCGCGGGTAGCTGGCGCGGTACCCCGCGAGTCGGCCGAGCGGCGCGAGCGCCGCGGCCAGCGCGCGCTGGACGGGCCGGGGCACGGCTCCGAACGCGAACTCCTCGCGGTACCGGTCGGCGAGTACGGCGAGCTGGAGCGGCCCCGGGAGGCCGACGCGGGTGGTGCGGCCGTCACGCGCGAGGCCGAACGCGGTCTCGAAGAACGACTCGATGTCGAGCGCGGGCCGGAGTTCGACGACGGCGTGTACCTCGTCGGGGCCGTCGTTCCGGAGCGTGTGCGGGGTTCCGGACGGGACGACGAATCGGGTCCCCGGGGTCGCCGTCCACTCGTCGCCGTCGAGCCTGACGCCGAGGCGGCCCGCTCGGACGTCGATCCGCTCCGCCTGCCGGGGGTGAACGTGGTCCGCTTTCCCGAGCGCGAACCCGCCCGGTCGGAGGTAGTAGTCGAACGCGACGGCGTCGCCGCCGGTGTCGCGGGCGGTTCGCCGGAACTCGATGCGCTCGCCGGTTACCGGATTGTCGAGTACCTCGCGCACCAACTCGTCTCCCTCCGTCGGTCCGTACGCCGTCGTTCCATGTAAGCGTGTCCGGGCCTCGCCCGGTCGGGTTCCGGATCCCGCGGGTCGAGGGCCAACCCGGTGCCGGGGGCGAACGCACTTGCGTGTGAAGGCCGAATCCCGCGTATGGGACGCCGGTCGCGGGGGAAGGACAGGTACGCCGCCGTCGTCGACCAGGACGAGGTGACCGACGAGGTCCGGGACGTCGCCGTGAAGTACGACCCCCTGAACCAGTCGGGGCGGAACGAGGGGTTCCACGTCACGGAGGACGGCGAGCTACACATCGACGACGAGAAGGTGATGGAGGAGCACCGGATCGTCGCCAACAGGATACCGAACGACGCGATCAGGATCGTCCGGCTACCCGCCGAGCGCGGCGAACTCGTCCACCAGTACGGCGAGAACGGCTTCCGGCTCTACGAACTCCCCGCACCCGGCGAGGGGAGCGTCGTCGGGCTGCTCGGCCCGAACGGCGTCGGGAAGACCACGGCGCTCCGCATCCTCGGCGGCTCGCTGACGCCGAACCTCGGCCGCCTCGACGATCCGCCGGACTGGGACGCGGTCGTCCGCACGTTCCGCGGAACCGGCGTGCAGTCCTACCTCGAGACGCTCCGGGACGGCGACGTGCGGGCGGCGTACAAGCCACAACGGGTGGACCGGCTCCCGGAGCGGTACGACGGACCCGTCCGCGGTCTCCTCGACCGACGGGACGACCGCGGCGCGCTCGCAGCGACCGCGGATCGGCTCGACCTCGACGGTCTCCTCGACCGGGACGTCGCCGACCTCTCCGGCGGCGAACTCCAGCGCGTCGCCATCGCCGCGACCGTCGTCGCCGACGCGGACGTCTACCTGGTCGACGAGCCGTCGTCGTTCCTCGACGTCGGGCACCGACTCGGCGTCGCGCGAACCCTCCGCGACCTCGCCGAGGACGCGCGCGTGGTCGTCGTCGAGCACGACCTCGTCTCCCTCGACGTCGTCGCCGACGACGTCCACGTCCTCTACGGCGAGCCGGGCGGGTTCGGCGTGACGTCGCGGCCGCTGTCGGTGCGACGGGGCATCAACCAGTTCCTCGAAGGCTACCTGCGCGGGGAGAACGTCCGCATCCGGGAGAGCGCCGTCGACTTCCTCCGGCGGCCGGAGCGATCCGCCGACGACGACGCGCTCGTCGAGTTCCCGGCGCTAGAGAAGTCGTTCCCGTCGTTCTCGCTCCGGGTCGAACCCGGAGAGATACGCCGCGGGGAGGTCGTGGGCGTCCTCGGACGGAACGCGCTCGGCAAGACGACGTTCGTGAAGCTGGTGGCCGGAGTGCTCGACCCGGACGTCGGCGGCATCGACGCCGACGTCAGCGTCTCGTACAAGCCGCAGTACGTCGAGCCGTCGTTCGACGGTACGGTGCGCGAGCTGTTCGAGGCGAACGTCGACGTGTACGCCCGTGGGTTCGACGCGGAGATCGAGCGGCCGTTCGACCTCGACGCCGTCTACGACGCCGAGGTCGCCGACCTCTCCGGCGGCGAACTCCAGCGCGTCGGCGTCGCGCTCGCGCTCGCGCGGGACGCCGACCTCTACCTGCTCGACGAGCCGTCGGCGTACCTCGACGTCGACCGCCGCGTGTCGCTCGGCGCGCAGCTACGCGGGTTCGTCGAGCGAACCGGCGCGCCGTGTCTGGTCATCGACCACGACCTCCTGCTGTTGCACTACGTCGCCGACCGCGCCATGGTGTTCGAGGGCGAGCCGGGGTCGGCCGGGGTCGGTCGGTCGCCCCAGCCGGTCCGCGACGGCATCGACCGGTTCCTGGAGACCGTCGGCGTGACGTTCCGGCGGGACCCGAACACGGGGCGACCGCGCGCGAACAAGCCCGGCAGCCGGAAGGACCGAGAGCAGAAGCGGACGGGGAACTACTACGCGGTGTGAGAGCCGGCGTCCGTCGCCGGTGGGGCGTCGTCGCGGCCGGCTCCGCCCGCCCACCGCTTGCTCCGGGTCGTGACCACGTCGACGCCGGGACTGTAGTAGAGCGTCGGGTCGGCGTCGGGATGGGCGAACCCGTTCGCCTCGAACAGCCCGTTCGCCTCGACCGAGACCTCCGCGCGATAGAGCGGCCACCGGGGGTGGGTGACGTCCGTGTACCGGACGGCCCCGCTCGGGGACTGGGTGTAGAGCCGGCGGCGCTCCGCGAGGAACGCCGCGAGCGATCCGGGGTCGGCCTCGAACGGGTCGCCCGCCGGTCGGTACGACGCGGCGTAGCGCGCCGGTCGGTCGCCGGGCTGTCGCCGCCGGCTCTCGAAGGTCACGCGGCCGTCGTCCACCCGGAGGCGGCTGTGGGCGTAGTAGTACGGGAGGAAGTGCGTCGCGCGCGCGCCCAGGACGGCGAGTGCGCTGCCAGCGTCGAGGCTGAAGAAGTAGACGCCCGGCTCGCCGTCGCAGGTGACGTACGTCCGGACGTTGAGTTCCGGTACGCGGACGCCGACCCACTTGGGGAGGCCCCTTGGGCGGGTGTGGACGTTGACGAACGGGATGACCGACAGCCAGCCGGTGCCGTCGTGCTCCTGGACGGAGAGCGCGTCGGGGAGGTGGGCGGCGAGCGCGTCGGCGTCGACGGGCCAGTTGGCGAACAGGAGGTGCCGCCACCCGAACGCGAGCGGGACCATACCCCTGCTACGGGACGCAGACGGTTAACGCTGGGTCGCCGTTACGCCCGCACGACGACCGTGCCGGCGGCGAGGTCGCCGAGCCGCTGGTCGCGGTCGGTGAGCGCGATGGCGAGCAGTCCGACGAGGTACGCTGCGGGCAGCCAGTCCACGAACCGGAGCAGCGTCCGGACGCCGGCGGCGGCGTACGAGCAGGGCGCGCCGTCCTCGCGCACGACGACGATCCCGCACAGCTTCTTGCCGGCCGTCCGCCCGAACGCACCTTCGAGGACGACGTGGTAGAGCAGGCCGGCGACGGCGGCTACGGCAGCCGTCGCCGCGACGCGCCGCCCGCCCGGCGTGACCAGCCGGCGGACGACCGCCGCGACGCTGGCCACGACGACGGCGGTGTCCACGACGAACGCGAGCATCCGCTGGCCGACCACGCCGCGTCCGACTCCGGACGTCGCGGCGCGCTCCGCGTCGGGTGGGACTGCGCGGGCCATACGCCACCTACGCGAGCGACCCGGATAAAACGGCGTGACCCCCGTCACCCGTCGAGTTCGCGTTCGAGTTCGTTGCGGTCGGCGGCGAGTTCGGCGACGGTTTCGCCGGCCTCCGCCCGGACCTTCTCGCCGAGGAGGGTGACGGCGACGTCGTTCGCGCCCTCGGGGATGATGATGTCGGCGCGCTTCTTCGTCGGCTCGACGAACTGCTCGTGCATCGGCTTCACGGTGTCGAGGTACTGCTCGATGACGCCGTCGAGGTCGCGGCCGCGTTCGAGCACGTCGCGGCGGATGCGCCGGAGGATGCGCACGTCGGCGTCGGTCTCGACGTAGACGCGCAGGTCGTACATGTCGGTCACGTCCTCGTCGTAGAGGGACAGGATGCCCTCGACGACGATCACGTCCGTAGGTTCGACGGTGACGGTCTCGTCGCGGCGGACGTGCTCGGTGAAGTCGTACTGGGGCATCTCGACTGGCTGGCCGGCGAGCAGGGCGTCGAGTTGCTCCGTGAGGAGCGACCACTCGAACGCCGAGGGGTGGTCGTAGTTGACGCTGGCGCGCTCCTCGAACGCCATGTGACCGAGGTCCTCGTAGTAGTTGTCGACGGGGATGCGGGTGACGGTGTCGCCGACCTCGTCGGTGATCTCGCGGGCGACGGTCGTCTTGCCCGCACCCGTGCCGCCCGCGATGCCGATGACGAACGAGGGGATGGTCATCGTGGGGAGAACGGCGACCAGCGGTTTGAATCCCGCGTTTCTCCGCGCCGGCGCGACCACAGTAGTTGGAGCGTGGACCGCATAAGCGTACTGGGGATAGCTTTTAGGCCGATACGCCGGAACCATCTACCATGAAAGATGATGTCACACTCCGGGACGTGATGTCCCGCGAGTTCGTCGGGGTCGGCGAGTCCGACCCGGTCGCGGGCGTGGCCACCCTCATGCACGAGGAGGGGGCGACGGCTGCCGTCGTGCTCCGCGGCTCCGAACCGATGGGCGTGCTCGCGGCGCGCGACGTGCTCGCGCTCGTCGCGGCGGGCGAGCGGCCCGACGAGACGCCCGTGGCCGAGGCGATGTCCGTGCCCCCGACGACGCTCTCGGCGGACGAGTCCCTCGCCGATACGGTCGCGGCGATGGCCGACCGGGACGACGGCCACGTGGTCGTCCTCGACCGCGGCGACGTGATCGGCACGGTCGACGCCCGCGACGTGGTCACCGCCACCGCGTCGCTGTCCGGAACCCGGGCACCGATGGCGGGCCCGAGCGCGGAGACCGAGGGCTACGTCGAGGACGACACCGAGTTCGCCAACCAGAGCATCTGCGAGGTGTGCGGCGGCCTCACGCCCGACCTGGCGAACGTCAACGGCCAGCTTGTGTGCGCCGACTGCCGGGAGTTCTAGATTCGACGACGTATCAACTCTCAGTCGTTCGTGACGCGTCGTCGGCGCGACGCCGTATCGCTGTTTCTTCCGGCGGTCGAACCCTAAGAACCGGAACGCACAAATATCCACGCTGTAAGATACGGCATAACGTGATACAGAGTCCCAGTGTACCAGGGAGGGATAGCTGATGGTCGAGACGGGGTTGGCGAACGCCATCGTGACCGGTATCGTGACCGGCAGCATCGTCGCGCTCGGGGCTATCGGGCTGGCGCTGGTGTACTCCATCGCCGAGGTGCCCAACTTCGCGCACGGCGAACTCCTGATGATCGGTGCGTACCTCGCGCTGCTCGTCAACCGACCGGCGCAGGTGCCGGTGTTCCGGGAGTTCACCACCGGCCCGCAGACCCTCACCATCACGGGGATGGCGATCCTGTTCGTCCTCGCCGCGGTCGGCACGCTCGGCGTCATCTACCTACTCGGGGGGATGCCGGCGCTGAAGGGGTCGTGGTGGCCGGCGTCCCCGCCACCCGCGGTCGCCATCGTCGGCCACGTGGTCGCGGCCGCCGCGGTCGGCGGCCTGGTCGTCGTCGGCTTCCCGGACATCCTCGCGGCCGTCGTCTTCTCCGCGATCCTGCTCGCCGTCGTCGCGCCGGTGCTCGAACGCCGCATCTTCCGGCAGTTCCGGAACAAAGGTGCGACGCTCGCCACGATGCTCATCGTCACCCTCGGACTCTCCTTCGTGCTCCGGTTCGGCACGCAGGCGTTCTACGGCGGCAGCCCGCGGAACTACCAGATACCCAACGTCGGAACCGTGTTCGGCCAGGACGTCGTGCTCTCCGCGGCGCGGTACTTCGACTTCTACGTCCACGGCGGCGGACTCGTCGTCGACGTACTCGACACCGCCGTCCAGGGCAACCCCAGACTGTTCCTCTTCTCGTACAGCTGGCCGGTGTTCGTCGGCATCGTCGTCGCCACGCTCGCCGTCGCCGCCGGCGTCTACCGCCTGCGCCGGACCGAGGGGTACGGCTCCGACAGGACGTTCGGCCCCGCCGTCAGCGCCGTCGTCGCCGGCGTCGTCGCGTTCGCCGCGCTCCTCTACGCACTCTCCGGCTCCGCCGAGGTGCCGGGCGACCCCATCGCCACCACCCGCATCAGCCTCTCGATGGTGCGCGCGGGCGTCATCGCCATCGCGATACTCATGATGGCGTCGCTCCACGTCCTGCTCCAGGAGACGAAGCTCGGCACCGCGATGCGCGCGTCCAGCGACAACAAGGACCTCGCGCGCATCACCGGCATCAACACCGACCAGGTGATGATGTCGACGTGGATCATCGCGGGCGCGTTCGCCGCCGTCGGCGGCGTCATGCTCGGCATCCTGTTCAGCACCGTCCGCATCAACATGGGTTTCTTCCTCCTGTTGCCCATGTTCGCCGGCGTCATCCTCGGCGGCATCGGCTCCGTCTACGGGGCGATCCTCGGCAGCTTCCTCGTCGGCGTCGCCATGGACACCGGCATCTACCTGTTCGACATCGGCGCGGTGTACCGGGTGCCGGTCGCGTTCGTCGTGCTGTTCGTGGTACTGCTCGTCAAGCCGCAGGGCATCATCGGAGGGAACTAACAGATGGCACTATCGTCAAGCCTGGTGTCGCTCGGCGTGCTCGTGGGCATCTTCGGCCTGCTCGCGCTCGGGCTCAACGTCAAGTTCGGCTACACGGGACTGCTCGACATCGGTCACGTCGCCTTCTTCCTGGTGGGCGCGTACCTCACGGCGCTGCTCGTCTCGCCGCCCGCGTCCACCCAGCAGTTCGGCAACTACGTCCTCGGTCTCAACTGGCCGTGGCTCCCCGCGGTCGCCGTCGGCGCGCTCGGAGCCGGCCTGCTCGGGCTGCTGGTGGCGCTCCCCGCGATACGCCTCCGCGAGGACTACCTCGCCATCACCGTGCTCGGCATCTCCGTCATCCTCCGGCGCATCGTCCAGTCCGAGGGCTGGCTCGCCAACGGCCCCGACTCGCTCCGGGGCTACCCGCTCCCGCTGAGAACGTTCTTCCCGCTGCCCGACGACGGTCTCGGGAGCGCAATCTTGCTCGGATTGGTCGTCGCCGTGTTCTGGACGGCGATGGCGTACGCGCTCGCGCTCCAGCTCGGCGACCGCGACGATCTCCGCGACACCGTCGTCCACGGCGCGTTCGCCGTCACGTCGCTCGGCGTCGGCTACCTCGCCAGCCGGGTCGCCCGGCGGGAGGGCGGCGACCCGAACGCCCCCGTGACCGCGGCCGCCGGCCTCGTCGCGGGCGGCGTCGCAGCCGCCGGCAGCCTCGCCGGACTCGGCGACCCCATCACCACGGTGTTCCTCGGGGTCGCGTCCCTGTTCACGTGGGCGTTCGCCGCCCTGCTCGTCGTCCAGCACTTCGGTGACGTGCCGGCGCGCGACCTGCTCGTCGGTCTCGGGCTCGCCGTCGCGTTCTTCGTGTCCTTCTTACCCGTCATCACGCTCACCGGCAGGATTGCCCTGCTCGGCACCGTCGTGCTGCTGGTCGCGTTCGTCTACGGCATCTACTACCTCGGGACGAACTGGCCGGACGACGAGGCGTCGACGTCCT
Source organism: uncultured Halobacteriales archaeon (assembly GCA_964651725.1). Lineage (GTDB taxonomy): Archaea > Halobacteriota > Halobacteria > Halobacteriales > Halobacteriaceae > CAZYYH01. The sequence goes on from CAZYYH010000002.1 coordinate 15,707, forward strand.
TCGTCACCGTCATCGGCCTCGCGGCCATCTGGCTGTTCCTCCTCCGGTACTTCGTGCTCGCGCTCGTCTCGCCGCTCACCAACAACGGCGTCGGCGCGGCCACGTTCGAACTCCTCCAGAACGTGTTCTGGCTCCTGAACTTCGCGCCCGCGGGCACCGAGTTCGACTACTCCCGGTTCCTGCTCGCGCTCACGTTCGGTACGGTCGCCGCGTGCTACTACCTCCTCGAGGTCACCGTCAAGTCGCCGTTCGGCCGCGTTCTCAAGGCGATCCGCGAGGACGAGGACGTGGCGACCGCGCTCGGCAAGAACACGTTCACGTTCAAGGTCCAGAGCATGATCCTCGGCAGCGCGATAGCCGGGTTAGCGGGCGCGCTCTACGCCATCCAGATTCCCGCGCTCACCCACACGCTGTTCGCACCGCGCGTGACGTTCATCGCGTTCCTCATCGTCGTCATCGGCGGCGTCGCCGACAACCGCGGCGCGATACTCGGCGCGGTCATCTACTGGGGGTTCTGGCGGGCGACCGTCGACCTCGCGGCGTTCTTCCCGACAGGCACGCGGTCGTCCGTCCAGGCGCTCCGGCTCGCGGTGTTCGGTGCGCTGTTCATCGTCATCCTTTACTATCGTCCGGGTGGAATCCTCGGGGACGAGGGAACACAGACCGGGGGTGGCTCGTAGATGGCACTGCTCGAAGTGCGCGACCTGCGGAAGACGTTCGGCGGCATCACCGCGGTAGACGGCGCTACCTTCGACGTGGAGGAGGGCGTCATCACCGGCCTCATCGGCCCGAACGGCGCGGGCAAGACCACGACGTTCAACCTCATCAGCGGCTTCTACGAGCCGGACAGCGGCACGGTCACCTACGACGGCACCGACCTCCAGGAGATCATGCGGCCGAGCCGGACCGAGCAGGGCATCTGGGTGACGGCGTCCGGCGTCGGCTTCGGCGGCGCGGGCCTCGCGGCGGCGGCCGCGGCCGGCGTCTCCACCGTCGCCATGGGCGGCGCGACGCTCGCCGGCGCGGCCGTCGGTGCCGGAGCCTACTACGGCCAGGAGGAGGTCAAAACGTCGATGCTCGACCACAAGCACCAGCGGCCGTTCCAGGTGGCGCGCGCCGGCCTCGCGCGCACGTTCCAGATCACGCGCGAACTCCAGGGCATGACGGTGCGCGAGAACCTGATGTTCGCGCCGCAGGAGCAGGCGGGCGAGCGCCTGCTCAACGCGTGGTTCAGGCGGGGCGCGGTCCGAAGCCAGGAGGCCGACATCCGGGAGCGCGCCGACGAGATGCTCGAACTCCTCGAGATCGACCACCTCGCCGACGAGTACGCGGGCAACCTCTCGGGCGGCCAGCGCAAGCTGCTGGAACTCGGCCGCGTGCTGATGACCGACCCCGACGCCATCCTGCTCGACGAGCCGATGGCGGGCGTGAACCCGACGCTCACGAAGAAGCTCGAAGAGCGCATCCTCGCGCTCCGCGACGAGGGCTACACGTTCTGCGTCGTCGAACACGACATGGACGTAATCATGAAACTCAGCGACACGATAATCGTCATGGACCAGGGCAAGAAGCTCATGGAGGGCACGCCCGAGGAAGTACAGTCGGACCAGCGCGTCATCGACGCGTACCTGGGGGGATGACGGATGTCGCTACTCGAAGCCCGCGACGTCGTCTCGGGGTACGGTGACGCGGAGATCCTCCACGGCGTCGACCTCGACGTTCACGAGGACGAGATCGTCTCCATCATCGGCCCGAACGGTGCGGGGAAGTCCACGCTGATGCGCGCGGTGTTCGGCCTCATCGACTGCTGGGAGGGGAGCGTCTCCTTCGACGGCCAGGACATCACGGATCTCCGCCCGGACCAGGTCACCCGCACCGGGATGTGCTACGTGCCACAATCCGACAACGTGTTCCCGAGCCTCACCGTCCACGAGAACCTCGAGATGGGCGCGTACATCTTGGACGACGTGCCACAGGCCGCGCTCGACGAGGTGTACAGCTACTTCCCCATCCTCGAGGAGCGCCGGAGCCAGAAGGCGGGCACGATGTCCGGCGGGCAGCGACAGATGCTGGCGATGGGTCGCGGTCTCATGGTCGACCCCGACCTCATGCTCGTGGACGAGCCGTCCGCGGGGCTCGCCCCGGACCTCGTCACCGACGTGTTCGAGAAGATCATCGAGATCAACGCGGGCGGCACCGCCATCCTCATGGTCGAGCAGAACGCCCGCCAGGCGCTCCGGAACTCCGACCGCGGCTACGTGCTGGAGATGGGCGAGAACCGCTTCGAGGACACCGGCGACGCGCTCCTCGACAACGAGGAGGTCGCCGAACTCTACCTCGGTGGTGGCGGCGGTGCGGGTGGCGCGGGCGAGGAGACCGAGGCCTGAACCCGTCGTTGCTCCGTTCCTGACCGGTCGCTCGGAGCGCGAGCCGTCGCTCTCACGTTAGCTCGAAGAAAACGACGTGAACGGACCGGCGACTAGAACTCGTCGCGCGGGATGGTGACGAGCGACTCTGCGCTGCCGTCGTCCTGGACCTGGAGCACCGCGAACTGGTTGAGCGCCTCCAGCGCCGAGTTCATGTCGACGGGGCTGGACGCGCCCTGGTAGTTGATGTCGGTGCCGTCGTCGATGAGGCCCTTCGCCTTCTCGAACTCGCCGACGGTGACGGTCTCGCCCTCCCGACTGATGGACTGGAGGTTCTGCGCGATGGCGGTGCCGGAGGCCTCGCCGCCCTTGTGCGCCGCGAGCGCCATCATGAACAGCGCGTCGTAGGCGTGGGGCGCGAACAGCGTGGGGCTCGACCCCATCTCACTGTTGAACGTGTCGGCCCCCGCAGTCTGTTCGGGGTCCGGCGACGCCACGTACATGCCGGCGACGATGTCCGAGAGGTCCGAGAAGAACTCCCCGGAGTTGAGTCCCTCGCTCAGCACCCACTCGCCGCCGTAGCCGCCGTCGTTCCACTGCTGGAGGATGGTGCGGCCGTTGCCCGGGTAGCCGACGAAGCCGATGGCGTCGGGGTCCTCGCTGAAGAGGCTGTCGAGCGTCGACGTGTAGTCGTTGGTCTGCTGGGCGTAGCCCACCATGCCGACGGTCTCGCCGTCGAACGCCTCGCTCGCACCCTCGGCGAGCCCCTGCCCGTACGGGTTGTCGACGTGCAGGAACGCGGCCGTGTCCGCGCCGATGAAGTCGCCGTTGTTGAGGATGCGACCCATGACCTGGCCCTGCTGGACGTCGTTCGGCGCGGTGCGGCCGAAGTACTTCGTGTCGCCGTCGTACCCGATCTCCGCGAGCGCCGGGGACGTCGACGCGTTACTGACCTGCATCACCTGGTCGGACGCCACCTGCTCCGCGATGGGCGTCGAGACGCCCGAGGACGCCGCGCCGACGAACCCGATGATGTCGTTCTCGTCCACGAGCTGGCTGTACTTCTGCTGTCCGACCTCGGGCTTCGTCTCGCTGTCGGTGTACGACACCGTGATGTCGCGGCCGAGCGGGCCGCCCGCGTCGTTGATGTGCTGCTCCGCGAGTTCCACGGCGGACTGCATCCCGCCGCCGAAGTCCGAGAGTGACCCCGTGATCGGGAGGATGGACCCGAACGGGATCGGGCCGCCGCCACCGGTGATGTCACCGATGCAGCCCGATAGCCCGGTTAAGCCCACCGTACCTACCGCTCCGGCTCCCTTCAGGAACGTCCGCCGAGACTGTCTTCCACTGTCTGACATGGTCTACGGCCAACTTACTAAGGAACCTATAAAAACGTTGCTACTGGTCCACACTCCACACGCTAGTTTCGCGGTAGTGGCCGTGACGCGCCGGTAACGCCGTCGTACGTCCGCGTCCACGCCGTCCGTCCTCACGTTGCCCGACCGGGGAGACGACCGACACGCATTTGGAGCGGGCCGTCGCACGGTTTCGTGTACATGCCGATACGGACCCTCGACGACTTGGCGGTCGACGGGACCAGGGTCGGTGTGCGCGTGGACGTCAACAGCCCCGTGGACGACGCGGGGACGCTCACCGACGACGCCCGCCTCCGCGCACACGTCGACACGCTCTCCGAACTCCTCGACCGCGGCGGCCGCGTCGCCGTCCTCGCCCACCAGGGCCGGCCCGGCGGCGACGAGTTCTTCGGCCTCCAGGCCCACGCCGAGCGCCTCGACGAACTCCTCGACGACCCCGTGCGCTACTGCGACGCCACGTTCTCCGCGGACGCCCGCGACGCCGTCGCCGACCTCGACTCCGGCGAGGCGGTCGTCCTGGAGAACACGCGGTTCTACAGCGAGGAGTACATGGAGTTCGAGCCGCGCGACGCCGCCGACACCCATCTCGTCGCCCGGCTCGCGCCCGCACTCGACGCGTACGTCAACGACGCGTTCGCGGCCGCCCACCGGTCGCAGCCGTCACTCGTCGGGTTCCCGCTCCGGCTTCCCGCGTACGCCGGCCGCGTGATGGAGGAGGAACTCGACGTTCTCGGCTCCATCGGCGACGCGCCCAGGCCGCGCGTCTACGTCCTCGGCGGCGCGAAGGTCTCCGACGCCCTCACCGTCGCCGAGCACGTCCTCGGCGGCGACGTCGCCGACACCGTGCTCACCGCCGGCCTCGTCGGCAACGTCTTCCTCTCCGCGGCGGGCGTCGACCTCGGCGACGCAACCGCGGACGTGATCCACGACCGCGGCTACTACGACGAGATCGACCGCGCCGCCGAACTCCTCGACGAGTACGGCGACCGCGTCCGAATCCCCGTCGACGTCGCCGTCGAGCGCGACGGCGAGCGCCACGAACTCGGCGTCGACGACCTTCCGCCGAGCCGCGACGAGGTCGCGATGGACGTCGGCTCCGCCACCGTCGCCGACTACGCCGACGTGCTGGCGAACGCCGGCACCGTCGTCCTCAACGGCCCCGCCGGCGTCTTCGAACACGACGCGTTCGCGCTCGGCACCCGCGAACTGTTCGCCGCCGTCACGCACGCCGAGCACACGGTCGTCGGCGGCGGCGACACCGCGGCCGCCATCCGGCGGTTCGGCGTATCGGAGTTCGACCACGTCAGCACCGGCGGGGGCGCGGCGCTCCGGATGCTCACCGGCGAGCCACTCCCCGCCGTCGAAGCCCTCCGGACCGAGTAGCCGTGCGAGTCGAACCGGCGACGCTCTCCGACCTCGACGCCCTCGCCGACCTCTGGGAGGACCTCGTCGCTGACCAGCGCCAGCACGGCGCACACCTCCGCGCCGCACCGAACCGGTCCAGCGCCCGCGACGTGCTCGGCCAGTACGTCGCCACCGACGGCGTGCTCGTCGCTCGCGCCAGCCCGGACGCAGACCCCCTCGGCTTCGTGATGTTCTACGTCGAGGAGGGGCTGTTCGACCAGGACGCTACGCGCGGCATCGTCGAGAACGTCTACGTTCGACCCGGCGCGCGGAGTCGCGGGGTCGGGTCGGCTCTGCTCGCCGCCGCCGAGGACGCGCTCGCGGCCGACGGCGCGGACGTGGTCGCGCTCTCCGTGATGGCCGACAACGAGCGCGCCCGCGAGTTCTACGACGACCACGGCTACCGGCCACACCGAGTCACGCTGGAGAAATCCGTGGACGAGGCCGCACCAGAAAGCGATACGCATTCAAAGGACGACCAGTAAGTAGCTGGTGCGCCAGGGGAGCTTGGGCGGTTCAAGCACCCGACTTGTAAGCCCTACAAGACGAATGAATCCGAAAACGAGAGGAGAGCTGTCGGAAGCACGTGTACTCCCGCTCCTGATGGAGCAGGAGTACACAGTACTAACGCCGTTCGGCGAGAACTGCGCATACGACTTCGTAGTCGACGACGAAGGTGAGTTGTCGCGTATTCAAGTCAAAACCGGCCGGTTGGAAGACGGGAAGGTACGCGCGGGCCTCTCTCGAACGCACGTCAACGCTGACGGATGTCAGCGTAGTCCGTACGCCGAAGGCACAATCGACGCCTTCGTCATCTACGCTCCGGCTCTGGACGAAGCCTACTGGGTCGAAGCTGACGAGGCTGGGAAAACCCAGATCAACATCAGGGTTGAACCGCCAGCCGAGCGACAGGCGACCAACCCGAACATCAACTGGGCGGACGATTTCCGTCTATAGGGCCAAGACATCGGGAGTTCGCGGGTTCAAATCCCGCCCCTGGCTTGTGTCTCACCCACAGAGGCTCGCCTATCACAATCGAACTATCACGCGGGCCTGATGTCGTCCACGTCCTCCAGCAGGCTCTCGGCCTCATCCCGGAGGTCGAACCCGTTATCGGCCGCGAGGTCCCGCAGCGTCGCCTCACACTGAGGCGTCGCCAGCTCATCGAGCGCCCGCCGCCTGAACTCCGCGGCGAAGTCGTCGCGCGCCGCAATCTTGGCGAGCGTGTCGCACTCGTTCGCGGCGGCCAGCGCGTCGACCGCCGCCTCGCGCTCCTCCCGGCTGTGCGACTCGTCCATCGCCGTCTCGAATCGCTCCTCGGGTGTGCTCACGGGACAGTAGTACGCGCTCCGGCACAATAGACCTAGGGCGGCCCGCCGGCGTCAGGCCGCAGTCCGCAACCCCACACACCGCGTTTCCAGTGAAATCCAGGCTCCTTTATCAGAGCGCCGGGTAGCCCGCCGCGTCGATCTCCTCGAGCGTCCCCGCCGGCTCGAACGCCGGATCGTCGTCGCTCGCGTCGTACACGTCCACGAGCGGCTCCAGCCAGCCGTTCGCCCACTGCGTCTCGATGCGGAACTTCCGGTCGCCGCGACGCTCGCTCACGACCACCACGATGCGGTCGTCCTCGACCACCTTCGAGTTCGACAGCCCGTCGACGTGCTCTCCCGCGACCGTGAACTCGACGTTCTCCAGCATCTCGAGACCGGTCAGGGTCTCGATAGGCGAGTCGTCCATGACGACCGGAGCATGGCACGTATCCCGGATAGTAATACACTGGCTACCGAGGTGTAGGGCGGGGTTATGCAGCAGTTCAGGACGGTAACAGCGCGTTACTCCCGGTGTGCAGCCTGGTTCCGAGATAACCCTCGGAGGACCAGCCCGATGGTCGGCCGACTCGGAGCCGAGAATCGGCGAACTATCCCAACGGGTCGTCCGGCGTATCGAGACGCGTCACCCGATCGAGGGCGTCGAAGTCGTCGTCGAAGCTGTACAGGTACTCGACCCCCTCGCGCTCCACATACGCGGCGATAGTCGCGTCCCCGAACGCCAGCCCGTCGTACTTCTCGAAGAGTTCGACGGCGCGGCGGAAGTCCTTCTGCGCCGTCTGGAGTAGTTCGAATCCGGCGGAGTCGGAGAGACGGCGACGTAGGTCCGCTGCGATATCGTGACGTCGACGCGCGTGGATCCAGTTCAACGTTTCCAGCAGAACGTAGTTCGTCACCCGTCCCGTCGGGAGTTCACCAGCGTCGATGCTGCGGACGATGGCGTCGGCCCGGCCGTGACGGTCGCCGCTTCCGGTGTTCTCGTAGTCGACGAGCACCGTCGTGTCGACGACCGCCACCGCCATCAGGCGTCCTCCACGAACTCCGATTCGTATCCCGCGAGATCGTGCGTTTCGAGACTGTCGCCGCCGAGGTCGGCCTTCAGCGTGTCGTCGGTGAACGCGCCGTACCGCTGCCGGACGATCTCAACCGTCAACTCGCCGTCGTCGGTGGTGCCCCACCGAAGCTCGTCGCCAGCCTCGATGTCGAGTCGGCGACGAATAGCCGCCGGGACGGTGACCGTACCCCGGTCGTTCACCGTGTTTCGTCGGAGTTCCCGTCGGCTGCCATAGAAGGACGTACTGACTGCTACGCCAGACGTGTTGCGCTGCACGCGTGGGCGGGCAGCCGAGACGACCGCGTCGCAGCCGACGCGACGAGCGTGATCCCCGCCGGACACAGCCGTCGCTGTCCGGGGTGGCGTCGAAAGAAAGGAACCGCGGTCGGATGACCGCTACCGGCGGTCAGTCGTTAGTCGCGACGGCGGAGCGCGAGGAGCGCAGCGCCGAGCACGGCGATGAGCGCGACGGCGATACCGAAGCCGGGCTGCCCGTCGAAAACGTAGTGCAGTTCCGGATTGCGAGCGTTTTAAGCATCCGAGGCGCAGTGGGAGACAACATGGACGACGTGCGCGAGGCAGTCGAGCACCTTCTCGCGGACAAGCCCGACGTCGAAGCAGTCCTTGAGGCCCTCCTCGAACTCGACGCCGAACGCGAGAACTGGGAGTTCGACGACGCGCCCGTGGACTCCGGACTGTTCGGCGAACTCGTCTCCCGTGATATCGTCGAGAAGCGCGGAGACGGGTATGCACTCACCGACCCTCCAGCCGTTCGGGGAGCACTCACGGAGGAGGAGGTCGTCGAAGACACGGAAGCGGTCAGCCGCTTCCGAGGAATCGACGCTGGGCTTCCGTCAGTGGACTGGCGCGCAGTCGCAGCGCTTGCGGGTACGCTTTCGGTCGTGCTCGCGTTTCGGCTGATATCGCTGCCCGCAGTGTTTCGGGACAGCGACGTGGTGTTCCTGTCGAATGATCCCTACTTCTACCGGTATTGGCTCTCGGAGATGCTCGTGGACGGCGGGTTGACGATCCCGGAGGCGATCACGACCGGCGAACCGCTGATGCTGGTGACGCTGGGAAGTGTCGCGGCAGTGTTCGGCGGTGGGCCAGAAGTCGCCAATCAGATGCTGGCCTGGTATCCGGTAGTTGCGGCACTGGTGACGGCCACGCTGGTGTACGTCGTCACGACGTGGCTGTCCGACGACCGCCGGGTGGGGCTAGCGGCAGTCGTGATGCTCGCGGTGACGCCTGTTCACGCCTACCGAACGGCGCTCGGGTTCGGCGATCACCACGCCTTCGACTACGTGTGGGTGGCGCTGTCGCTGCTCGCACTCGTCGCGCTGGCACGCGTCGATCCGGACCGAGACAGGCTGGTGAGCCGGAAGACGGCCGGATGGACCACCGTCCTCGGCCTCGCCGTCGCCGCGCAGGCGCTGTCGTGGAACGCCGGGCCGCTGCTGTCGGCTCCCATCGGCCTCTACGTGGTCGCGCGAGTTGCGGCGGACCTGTTCGGCGACCGCGACCCAGTGCCAGGTGCTGCACCCGTAGTCGTCGCGCTCCTTCTCGGATTCGCGGTCGTCGCCGCGGTCCACGCTGGAATCGGGTGGCAGACAGAGAAGATCGTACTGGGCGTCGGCATGCTCGCCGCCGGGTCGATCGTCGCACTCGGGGTCGGAGTCGCCGTTCGGAGGGCGCACGTCTCCCCACGGAATGCAGTCGGTGCCGTCCTCGCATCGATAGGCGCACTGTCCGTCGTCGCCTGGGTGGCCTCGCCGCGCGTTCGCGCCGAGTTCGTACAGCTCGTACTCAAGGTCGGTCAGGAGGACATCGCGGAGGTCCAGTCGCTGTTCAACGCCCGACAGGGCGGACTCGTCGCGCCGTTCTTCTTCTTCGGCTTCCTGCTGTTCGTCGCGCTACCCTACGGCGCATGGGCAGCGTGGCGGGGTGTTCGAGGGGAGCGTCCGGAGTGGCTCGTGCCCGCGAGCTATCTCGGGGTGTTTCTGGTGCTGGCGGTGACGCAGGTGAGGTTCGCCGGACAGCTGTCGTATCCCGTCGCGGTGTTCGCGGGGCTCGGATTCGTGCACCTGGCAGCGTGGGTCGACGTTCTCGAACGAGGACCCGCCATCTTCGAGTCTGGAAGTGAGGGACGAGGACGACCGAGGAGCGCAAGTAAGTCCAGATTGACTGGCAACGGTCGCGGGAAGCGAACGATATCAGTTCCTGCCCCCAGAAGCTTCGCATATCTGCTCGCGCTGTTCGTCATGGTCGGCGGGCTCGGAGCCGTGTTGACGCCGGTTCGAGCGGACAACCTGACCTACGACGACGCACAGTACGAGGCCGCGCAATCGATGACCGAGTACTCCGAGCAGCACGACATTGCGTATCCCGAGAACAACGTGCTGAGCTGGTGGGGCGACAACCGGATGTACAACTGGTTCGTGAACGGCGAAGCGCGCTCGTACGCGTACGCGCGAACTAATTATGAAGGCTTCCTGCAGTCGAAAGACGGTGGACAGTGGTACCGCGAGCACGGTGAGCGGACGGGGTTCGTCGTGACCGAGGACTCCGACGTGCTCTCGACGTATCCGGACGACACGCTGTACGCGACGCTGCAGCGACAGAACGGTAACAGCCTCGGGAACTACAGGATGGTCTACCGTGGAGACGGCGGTGACCTGAAGGCGTACGCCGTGGTTCCTGGAGCGACCATCACCGGACGCGCGCCCGCGAACGAGACGATCACCGTTCGGAAGGACGTATCCGTCGGCGGGGAGTCGTTCACCTGGGAGAAGCAAGTACAGACGACGATGAATGGGTGGTATGCAGCGAGAGTACCTTATTCTGGATCCTATACCGTGTCCAAGGGCGACCCGATACACGCATCTGACAACGCCGTAAGTACTGGAAAATTTGTAACTCATCAAAGGAACGACGAGCGGTCAGCTTCTTGGTCATTCGACGAGGGGCGAGGTGATGTTGCTTTTGATAGACAGAACGGACAACATGGAAGGATTTATGGAGCTGATTGGGTCGCAGGAGAGAATGGCCGAGCACTACAGTTCAGCGGCAATGATTACGTAGAAGTTCCTAATTCGAACAAATGGAACGACACGGGCGGATTCACATTATCGGTTTGGTTCAAACTTAACGACACTGTGGACTATAAGAATGATGTGAGATATTCTCGTATCGTCGCTAAAGCGCCAAGTAGTCCATATCGAAACACAAGCGGGTATCAGATTGCACTTATAAATAAACGACTTGGTGGACTTGTAGGTAACGGCAAGGATGCATCCATGGAGTTCACAAGTAATAGATTAGACAACACATGGCATCATGCAGTATTGACTTGGAACGGTAGCGTACTCAAGATGGTTCTAGATGGACATTTTATTGGAAGCGCTTCATTCGAGAGTCGTCCTGATACAAATCACAACTTGATAATCGGGTCCTCTTCGTCATATAAGAATGGGTTCGTAGGGAGAATTAGTGGGGTTAAGTACTATAACCACTCAATAAACGTTGAAGAATCCAATCAAACCGTTATAGATTTACTTAGATAAGATTCTCAGTGTTCATTTGACCGCACGCTGCACCGCCATCTCACCCAGATACCTCTCTGTTACGATGAGTCGGCTGGAATGGTGATGCTACTGCCCCACGACAAATCACGTGACCGCTGCCAGCAATCCACTGCAGAAGTGTTTCCAATAAATTATACTGATCGAAAGTGCCAATCGTCTATCTGTATCCGAGGTCCTTAAGTCGAGCTTCGACGGTGTCAGGATCTATCTGGTTATGATTCGATGGCCGATTAGGTATAACATGGCGACGCTCCTCTGAATCGATTACGAGCCACGGTACAGTCACTAGCCCGGGTGCATAGAACCCCCTTGGATGACCATATCCCTTGACTGGAATGGGTCCAGTCCATTCTCCGATTAGATTCCCGTGATCGGCTGTTACCACACTCTTTCCGTCAAGTGAATTTATAAGTTCACGCACGCAAGGAAGCGTCAGTTCGAGGTTCTCCCTATAGGCTTCGTATACCTCCGTCTCGTCGACATCCAACCTCCCATTGAGCAACCCGGTCCAGATGTGTGGTTCATCATCCCCCTCACCGCTCTGACTCACTCCGGCATGTGTGATTTCCCGTCCCTTCTCACCAATAAACGGGAAATGGGGTTGCATATAATGAACGATGAGACGCTTGTTCGAATGCTCCTCGTATATAGCGACGGCTTCCTCGGTCATGGCTTCTGGAGTGACTGTTTTCAACTCCTCGTCCCACCGGTCTTTGAGCAGATTCACCGTCCGATGGAATGTGTTATCATCAAGTTTCGACGCATGCGGGTTCGCGGTGATATATACCGTTTCGTGGAGTTGCTGGCCTTGGAAGTTTGCGCGGAGGAACTCCCAACTCTCACTTCCAGCGGATATTCGGGATTTGAGCCGGCCGTTGATGATGTTCTCTGACTGGAAGAGGTCGTACCGACAGCCGTCCAGAATAACGAGATTGTCCCAATCCTCTTCAACGACGTCACAACCATTGTCTTGGCGTCGCAGCCTAGAGCAAGCCGCGTTCGCAGAGAGAGCGAGTCGTCGCACTTCGGTTGAAAAAAGGTAGGGATTCCGCAGAGCCTTCGCCAGATTGGAGAGGCTATACCGGGCTGATAATCTCATTAGTAGGTTGGCACTCGCTGGCTCTTATTAATTTTTGTGCTCGAACAGTGCGTCGTCACGCTGCAATACTTCGTAAAGTGATTTACTATGGGAAATATCCTGCCGTTCGGTATCTCACGCAATATTAAAAGATAAGCCTTACCAATATCCGAGGTAGCTAATCGTCTACGATGGATTCAGATGGATCACAGGAGAGTACGATTGCCCAAGGGGCAGGATTTATTCTTGTGGGGACAGTTCTGAGTACCGCAGTAGGGTTTTTAATTCGGACGTTCCTAATTCGCCACCTCTCACCCGCCAAATATGGGCTATTCGCACTGACCTTAACCGTCGCTGGTCTGGCCGCGACCATAGGTATGCTTGGACTCCGTCAGGGCGTCACCCGCTTTGTGTCACGCTGTCAGAGCGAATCGGAGATCAGGGACGTGACGATGACTGCAATCACGAGTTCTGTCGCGCTCTCACTCCTACTCTCGGGACTCCTCGTTGTGTTCAGCGATTCCATCGCGAGCCATTTGCTTCGGGAGGCGGGGCTTGCACCTTTTTTACAGGTCGCCGCAGCTCTCGTTCCAGCCATGTCGATAGAATCCATCGCCGTCGCAACCTTCCGTGGCAAAAAACGCGTCTACGAGCGAATCGTGCTCAAGAACCTCGTCTCGCCTGCTGCACGCCTCTTATTGGTTGCTGGCGCAATTCTCCTTGGCTATGGTGCCTTCGGAGCAATCACCGCGTGGACCATAGGTGTTGGATTGTCGGCGGTACTCGGGTTGTATTACCTCTACTGTCGCACGACAACGTTTGAACTTGCTCCATTTACCCCGCGTTACCGAACGCTGCTCGCATTCTCACTACCGCTGATGGTGTCGTCGGCGATGTGGACCGCAGTCCAACAGGCCGATAATCTCCTGCTTGGGTATTATAAGACTAGCCCCAAGGTGGGTATCTACGACGGTGCGTTTCTCCTCGCCCGTTTCTTGTTGATAGTTCTCGGATCATTCGGGTTTTTATTCATGCCTGTATTCTCCGAATTGGAGGCTGCTGGCAAGCGCGAGCAGATGCAAAATGTCTATAATTCAATAACAGAGTGGGCGGTATTGCTTGTTCTTCCACTATACGCCGTGATGGTGCTCGTCCCAGAGGCCGTCCTGACGAGTATTTTCAAGGACGCATATTCTCTCGGACGGATTTCGCTGATACTCGTCGCAAGCGGGTTCTTTGTCCACGTACTGAGCGGGTCATGTGGTGATGCACTCATTGCGCTCGGCCGGACACGACTTGTGATGGCGGGGAACGTTGGTGCCGGCGTGCTAAATGTCCTTCTGAACATTGTTTTGATCCCACGATTCGGTATCACAGGCGCAGCGGCTGCCTCTGCCGGTTCGTACGCGCTATTCAATCTATTTTACTTATTCTGGCTCCACCGTGAGACGGGCATCTTTCCGTTCTCCCGGCACTTCCTCAAGCCCCTGCTAGTGAGTGCGGTAATTATAACTGGCGTCTGGACGGCGGTTACTACAGTTGACCAACTCGGGCTGTTTTCGCTTGTATCGGTGCTGGTGGTGACATACCTTCTACACGCCGTTACCGTAGCTAAGACAAAGCGGATGACGCCCGGCGATGAGCAGCTTCTCTCGAAGCTCGAAGCAACTTTGGGCATTGAAATCTGGAATATCACTGGATTATTCCGGTAACATGGTCCGTCATCGACACCTGCCATTAGTTCATTGAGGGGAAAGCGGCATAGAACCGGTTTCATACCGTAATTGTGGTGTTTCTCGGATTGTCTCCGCGTTCATAGTTAGTGATTGCGACGAGTCGAGGACATAGTGCGAGGAACACTTGTATGCGTGCGTGGACGCTGTCCCCGGCGCGGAGCGTTCCGAGGCAGCAGTCCCTGCTGGCGTCGATCGTTCGTTCAGCTAGTGTCCGGCAATTGTGTATCTCGTCAGGGATCGACCGCATCTCTTGGCGTGGTTAATTGAAACCACAACCGAACCAGACGAAGTGATTTGAGCCCCCTAGTAAATGTTCCCTATACTATTTTGCCCCTGTAATATTAAAGGAAGATGCCTCAGAACAGTTCTGGTGGGTAGTATTCCCGTGTTTGCCCGTCAATCGGGGCGAATATGTCGAATTCATCGAAAAATTTGCATTCATGATGCTCGAACAACGTGAGTGTCTCCGTAGCCACGGCATTGAAGAACTCGATTATCGAAGCCGCCTCTTGCAAGGTCTGAGCATGGATAGACATAGTTTCCATCCTACACTCTTCCATGGAAGCCATTCTGTGACAGCCTCTACGTACATCTTAAAACTGATCTTGTAACGATTCGACGCGCCGCTTCGTCCGCTGTCCAAGCCGGTAACCGGGCTGTCCCGTGAATGCAATGAACCAGTAGAGGTAAAACCGCCAGTCGAACGGCCACCAGTAAATTGCCTTAAAGAGAATTCGACGGGCATCTGTGTAGTAGCCCTTGCTGAGGGCAGCATACCCTAAATGGAAGGTAATCCATCCAATAGCTTTCCGTTCGAACCATTTACCATGTGTAGCGGCAACGGGACGATTCTTTGCAAGGAATTGGTCGTAGCCTTCGTCACGTTTCTTTTCGAAGTCGTCGCTCCGTTTCTCGTGATCGCCTTTTTGGATGACGACGAAGGGTCGTGGGACGACATCGAAATGAGCGTGCTGTGAAAGCCGGATGCACCATTCCCAGTCCTCCCAGTTGGGGAGAGTGACATCGAACTTACCCGCATTGCTGATGGCCGAAGCGTGAACGAGGAGCGTCGAGATGGTTGCAAAGTTTCCTCGGAAGAGTCGCTTCGTTACGTTTCCCGTATGATTATTTTCGGTGACGTTCGTTGTATTTCCCTCATCGTCCGTGATGCGGGTATTTGTGTAGATAACACCGGTCTTCGGAGTTGAGTTGCGAAAAGTAGCTACCTGTCTTTCTAGTTTCTCCACCTCCCAATAGTCATCATCGTCAAGAAGTGCTACTAGTTCGCCGTTCGCCGCTTCAAGTCCCGTGTTCCGAGCTGCACAGACGCCTCGGTTCTCTTCATGACGAACACAGACTACATTCGTCACGCCGTTAAGTTCGGGAACATTTTTTAAGACCGACTCGGCAGGTGTTGGTGAGTGGTCATCAACGATAATAATCTCAATGTTATCATAGGTTTGCGCGAGCACTGTCTCGACAGACGACTGTAGATACATCGGGCGGTCGTAGGTAGGAATGATGACGCTTACGAGCGGTTCCTGTTCAACAGTATATTCTCCACTGGCCCTCATTCTCGTGTTGGTCCATACTGAAGGACTCGTAGTTATGGCTTTGGTTTGCGCCTGAACAAGCATTTCACACACTATCCGGCAGTGGTTTAACAATATAGCCGAATGTGACTGACGAGATAACAGAGAGTATGCTTAATCCGAATAGAGAGAATGATTCGAACATCTGTACTGTCAGTATAGCAGTTGCGGCTGCACACAGAAACCCAGAACTTGCGTCAACACGGACCCAATAGCGATCAACTAAAGCTAGTACGAGAAACGCGAGATAAGCGAAACCGCCGATCAATCCTGAATCGACAAACACTCGGAGATAAGAATTGTGGGGGTTATATCCAGTGTATTTCCCTTCAACGAACGGTGCAATTGTTGCTCCCGTGTCGCCTGGTCCGTATCCAACGAGCGGTTGACGTGCGATTGCTTCTAAAGCCCCCCGCCAAAGCTGCCTTCGACCAGATAACTGGAGCTGTTTGACGGCATCAGGCCCAGGAACTAAGTGGGCTGAAACTGATAATACCCACACTGCTATTATGCTCCCGAGCGCCCCTAATGCAATAGTGACTCTTGGCCCGAAGTGTGAGAAGGCTGCCAATACCAGGAAACCGACGATGGCGCCGAGAATGCTTGCGCGACCGTGTGCGAAGTAAAGGCCAACGCAATTGATTGCAATTAAAGATATACGAACTGGCGTACGGTCGTCGCACCACTCACTAACCGCTGCAAGCGTGCCAATCATGGCAAGAAACGACATCGTGTTAGGATTTCTGAATATGGAGGTGAGCGGGTGGATGGACACGTTTGGTGCAAACAAAGGGTGAAACACAGAGTTCCACGGTGTTATATCGATTATGAGGATCTGATACGATCCAATGAACAATGTCGGGAGACCTATCACAACGAGCACTGCGGAGAGACGATTTATAATGTAGAAGAACTGCCGAAGAGAAATCACCCTGGGGAGGAAGAAAACGTTGAGTGCGGTAACTAGTACAAGCGTCGGGACACGCACGAACAAATCTGTTGTCATCCCGGTCGCCGGACTTGCCAAGAGGTGGGAGATAAACAGAAGCCAGATAGTTCCAAGGGTGATGATAGCATACTTTGGAGCTTGGACAGTAGTGAAGCCGAAGTAGACTGCAGAGGCTGTAAACACCGCGTACATGACGATAGCAAGCAGATACGAAACCATTTTAGGGAGCAGGTTAGTGTGCGGGAGAACAGTCGTTATTAATAGTACGGTAATGATTCCAAGGAAAAATCGCTTCAGCTCTGCCGATTGAGTGAGCGTTTCCGAGGTCCGTTCATGCCTCATATATTATCAATGATTCCATTATATAACTCGATATGCTCTTGCACAGTTTTTTCGAGTGGGAACTGACGTTCAATACGTTTGATTCCCGACTCCCCAAGCCGATCCCGTTTAGTTTTATCTTGATAAAGTTCCATCATCGCTGAGGTAAATTTGGATGAATCCGATACATCTACGAAGATACCAGCCTCCCCAATTACTTCTCGAAGGACGGGAAGATCGTTAGCTATCACAGGCGTTCCCGCCGCCATCGCTTCCGCAGCTGCGACGCCGAAACCCTCATAGTGAGATGGAAACACGAATACGTCCAGTTTCTTAAAGAAGCCGTACACGTCACGGCGGTTCGGATAGTATCCAATGAAGTGAACGGACTCGTCAATCCTTAAGTCCTTCGCCAATTGTTCAAGTGAATCTTGTTCCGGCCCCTTACCAACGAACACGAGATTTACGTCGTGGGTTTCCTTGATGAGAGGGACTGCCGCGTGAAAGAGTGTACGAAGATTTTTCTGCTGGACTAGTCGCCCGGCCGATCCAATAGTGAACCCGTCCGGGAGGGAAATATTCTCGCTCTCAGCCGCCCGAATTGAGTCGATATCCACACCATTGTAGATTGTGAGTTTTTCTGCGTTTGCCATCGAGAGTAAGAATTCTTCCCATCGACTAAAGCTGTCATGAGTTTTCTCCGAATTGGCGATGACGATGTCGGACAACCAGTTCGTACTTCCATTTACAAGATTTTTGAGGGGGCCAAAGAACGTGTGGGGATTGTGTTCCGTCGAAACGACGTGAGGGACGCCTGCAGCCTTCGCTAAAACGCGCGCGACGCTCCCAGTCGCATTTGGGTGAACATGAAGTATATCTGGCTGTTCATTCAAAAAGTATCGAAAGAGCTGGCGATAGGAGTGCGGGTCTAGTTGCGAGTTCGCTGCGAGGGACTGAACCGTTAGGTCAGACGAATAATTGTTTGGCTCTATCTCCCCCCACGAAACAATGCTAACATCAAGTTCTGGAGTTTGCTTGTCGAGACGGGAGGCAATTTCCAGCGGAATAGAGGTTCCTGAAGCCGAATTTAGAAAATATACGACTTGAGCCATGGTAGTCAATAGAAGTTGGCAATGCCAAGATAAAGAAGTGACTATCCCGCGCTCTCTAACTAACGACAACCGGTGAGAAACATCTATTAGATTCTCTGGTTGCCTTGAGAACGGCAGTTATAATGTGGTGCTAACACTAGCCAGTAGCGATGACGGATACGATTGTTCTCGGACTGGATGGGGCGACTTGGAACGTCCTGGATCCACTTATTGATGCTGGTGAACTACCAAATATAGCAGAGTGCGTACGTAGCGGGTACTCCGGAACGCTAGAAAGTACTTATCCACCAATTACTGGACCGGCATGGCTATCAATGGCCACCGGCCAGAACCCTGGAAAAACGGGCGTCTTCTACTTTCTAAATCGTACCTCCACTGAATCGTTCGATTTCGAACCGATTGGAATAGAGGACTTTCGCGGCCGGAGTTTTTGGGATGTGTTGAGCGCGAATGGATGTTCTGTCGGTGTTTTCAACTTCCCGATGCTGTATCCACCATACGAGATTGACGGATTCATGGTTTCTGGCTTCGGAGCCCCCGAAGACGAAACCTTAACCGCTCCGGCCTCCCTTCATCAGGAACTTGACGACATAGCTGATGGGTATGAAGTGAAAGTTCCCTACGCCGATCCCAAGTACGTTAACACTCCAGAGTCTCTCAAACACGATTTGTTACGGGTACTCAAAAAGCGGGGAACTGCCATGGAGTATCTGTTGTCAGAAAAACAGCCTGATGTGTTCTTCGGTGTCATCAGCGTGACCGATTGGGCCCAACATTATTTTTGGCGATATTTCGACGAGGGCCACGCTCTCCATGATGACGGCCACGAAGAGGCATTAGTGGAGATTTTTTCTGCCGTGGACGAAGTCGTCGGTCATATCAGTGCATTCGCTGAGGAAAACAATGCGAACCTGCTCATTGTCTCCGACCATGGATTTGGCCCTGTCAACGGTACGTTCTACTCAAATGAATGGCTTGAAGGCAAGGGCCTGCGCGTTCCACGTTTCGATTCGCCACTCCAGCGGTTTCGATCGACGTATTTCCCTTACCTCCGCCGACTGCTTGAACCGGTCGTTTCTCGCGTTACGCTCTTGAACGACTTAGCGACGAATGTTGGGCGTTCGATTCGTGCTTCACCACTTGATAACATAGACCGGGAACAAAGCGTTGCGTTCTCTTCCGAACAGGGATATACAACCGGTTTGATATACATGCTTTCAGACGAGTCCGCTGATCGCGAACGCGTGGAGAAGTTACTGTGCGACGCGTGCGATAGTCAGGGACTTTCCGTGAATATCTATTCACCTGAAGATCTTTACCACGGTTCGAACGTTGAACTTGCGCCAGACATACTCTTCGATGTGGAAGATTTTGAGTATGCCGTCGATCCACGATATTCAACAGCTGAAAAGGAGTTCGTCAAGAAACCACCGACTCCCTCCCGTAGCGGCGGACATCGAATGGAAGGAATCTATGCATTCTCCGGGCCCGACATTAAAGCGGGTGAGGGAGAACGTCGTTCGTTGTTGGATATTTCACCAACACTCCTTGCCCTCCATTCACTCCCGATTCCTGAGGAGATGGATGGTGAACCTATCTCCGGGTCTTTCCTGACAGCTGCTGAAGTCTCGTCAGAACCTCTCGTAAATCTCGTTGAGACTAACAGGCAGGACAACAGGCAGAACGCTAAAGATGTCCGTGATCGGCTTGAGGATCTTGGCTACCTCTGAGCCAACTTGCGATAGAGTCTCTGATATCGGCATTGCGCTGTCTTAACATCGAATTTCTCGACACGATTAATCGCTCGGTTTCCAAATTTTTGAATCAGATTGTCGTCTTCTAAGAGGATTTGTAACCGCGCTTTCAGTGCGTTAATGTCTCCGGGTTCGACGAGGTAGCCCGTCTTACCGTCGTCAACCTGCTCTGGAATTCCTGCAATGTTTGTTGCTACAACTGGGGTTCCGGCGGCAAGCGCCTCTGTGATGACTCGTGGCGTTCCCTCGCGGTATGAGGGAAGAACAAGCACATCCGATTGAGCCATGAGTTTTGGAATGTCGTCCCGGTATCCGAGTAAATTGACAGTATCTTCGAGATCAAGACGGCTGATTTCGTTCCTTAGTTCTGCTTCAAGGCGGCCTTCACCGGCAATATTAAGTTCGAAATCAGCCTTGTCAATTCGGGCGACAGCCTCCAACAGGTCAAAGAGACCTTTCCCGTCCGCCAATCTGCCTACAAATAATAATCGAGCCTTGTCTTTGGATAGATAGCTACCACCATGTCGACTAGCCGCTTCTTGGAACTCGGATGTATCAACACCATGGTATATAAGTTCGTACTGGCCAGCATTTCCAATATTGCGGTTAAGATATCTCTCTCGGATACGTTTTGATTTGGCTATAATTCGCGTCGTAAATATTGCACTCAGCCATTCGGTAATCCATATAAAATAGTTCAGTGCAGAATTTCGATCTTCGGTGATAGGGTCGCCATGGATTTCATGGAGGATGACGGGAATGTTAGCTAGCGCTCCGGCCCATCTTCCAATTATACCGGCTTCCGTGCTGTGGGTATGGAGAATATCGATTTCCTCGTCAACGAGATATTTCCTAATTTCAAAGACAGCTAGAACAGCCGTGATTGGGTTATAATGTCTAACCCAGTTGAAGCACACCGTGTCGATTCCTTCATTCTGGACCTTACCAACCTGTCCTTTATCGTATTCATCGCCGAATCCGAGACGCAAAACGTACTCGATGTCTGCCTCTTGGAGATAACGGAGCGTATTGACAGTCGTCTTTTCGGCCCCACCCTGTTTGAAACGGGTTATCAAATGCAGTACACGGATTTCACCGTTGCTACTCATGACTTTCACCAAAGAACGCTTGCCACACCTGCCGAAGAACCACTTTCACATCAAACAAAAGCGACTGCCGACGGATGTACTCCGTGTCGTACCGAAGCTTCTTCTCCGGCTCTTTCCCGGTCACGCCGTTGATTTGCGCCAGCCCGGTCAGTCCCGGCTTCACGAACCATCGCTTGCGCCACTCGACTACGTCACCTTCCATGTCGGTGTCCAGCTCCGGCCGCTCCGGTCGCGGCCCGACGACGCTCATGTCGCCCACCAGAATCGACCAGAGCTGCGGCAGCTCGTCCAGGTGAGTCTTCCGTAGCACCTGCCCAATGCGCGTCACCCGGGAGTCAACCCCCCCGGCATCCTCGTCACTGATCACCGCACCCGTCACCTCCTCGGCGTTCTCGACCATGCTCCGGAACTTGTACACGGTGAACGTCTCTCCGAACTCCGCGGTCCTGCCCTGCCGGTACAGCACCGGCCCAGGCGAGTCCAGCTTGATCACCAGGGCGATAAACACAATCACGGGCGACCAGACCAGCAATCCTACGCTTGCAAACGCGATATCGAACGCCCGCTTGAACAGGTGGTCCTGCCAGTCCCAGGGCTCGAGGTCGATGTCCACGACGGCCTCGTCACCCAACATCTCCACGGAGTCCGACAGCAGCACGCTGTCGGCGTGCTCCCTGTGCACCTTCGCGGCCACGCCGTGGTCGTGACACCCGCCGAGCGCGCCGAAGAACTCGGCGCGGTTCGTCGATTCGAACGCGAGCACCACGGTGTCGACGTCGTACTCCACGAGGATGTCGTCCAGCCGCGACAGCCCGCCGAGACAGGCCAGCTCGTCGACCGAATCGACGAGTCCCGCACCGTCCGCCCGCGCCGGCGCGGTCGC
Organism: uncultured Halobacteriales archaeon; assembly: GCA_964651725.1. Classification (GTDB taxonomy): domain Archaea; phylum Halobacteriota; class Halobacteria; order Halobacteriales; family Halobacteriaceae; genus CAZYYH01. The sequence continues at coordinate 37,353 of CAZYYH010000002.1, forward strand.
GGGCGGCTCTCGGTCCTGATAGTAGGGGCTCGGTGGTGCGACGTAGCCGAGCACGGGCATCTCGAGGCTCGAGAGCACTGCGTCGATCTCCTCGGGGTCGTCGCCGACGACGACCACGCGCTCCGCGTCGGTCGGCTGCCGTCGAATCACTATGAACCACGCGGGAACTGCGATCAAAAGCACCGCCGACGTGAGTGCGAGCGTTGTGCGCGGGAGCCGGTACGTGTAGTCGAAGTAGCCGACGGCGGCGAGCGCGAACGTTGCGGTGAGCACGCGCTTCTCCGCGAGGAAGATGGTGTCGAGGATGCGCCGCGGCCGGGGTTTGTACAACGGGAGCAGGCAGAGGGCAACCACGGGAAGGGTTGTGAGGAGCGCCCAGGTGAGTTCTCCGTTCGAGAGCACGTGAGCGGGGAGCCGGGCGAACACGGGAATTGTGGTCGTCGTGAGCTGCTGGACGACCGGATGGTTAGCGACGACGACTGCGAGCGTGCTGATGAACAGCGTCCCGCTAACGCCGGCTAGTCGATACCTGCGCCCGGAAACCATCACTGGATTTCGGACGCCGATACCCGATAAACCTTCTGAATCCGACGAAACAGTATCTTACTCGTTGCCAGACGGTCCACCACCAAGCAAAACCGTTTAGCGTCTCCACATGAACCGTGGAGTAATGAGTTCCCCCGGTGAGTCCCGATGAAGGTAATCGACGATGACGGCCGGCTGTTCGGTCTCGTGAACGTCATCGACGCGCTGGTCGTGCTGCTCGTAGTTGCGGTCGCGGTCGCTGGCGTCGCGCTGCTCGAGCCGTTCCAGGCCGACAGGGCTGCAACCGACACCGGCGAGCTCACGACCCGCTACGCCACGGTCGACTTCGGCTCCGAGCCGCGGTATCTCGCGACGCAGCTCGAGCCCGGCGACCAAATGCAGCCCCGCGACTGGAACGGTAACGCGACCGTGACGGACGTGTACCGCGTACCTGCCGGGGGATCGAACGTCTCGACAGTCGCTCGCATCGAACTCGAGGGGAAGTTCGTCGAAGCCGAGAAGTTCTCCGGCCGGATCTTCACGTTCGCGGGCGAGCGAATCTCGCCCGGGTCGTCGTTCCAGTTCGACACGAGGGCGGCCACGCTCGCGGGGACTGTCGAGGACCTCGCGCGCGACACATCGACGCTCGAAACGTCGTCGACGTCCGTGGTCATAGAGAAGAAAGTTCCCGCTGCGACCGCGAACGCAATCCAGTCGGGCGACGTGACGACGGTCGCCGGGACGCAGGCCGTGACCGTCGAGGAGGTTGCGGTCTACCCCACCAACGAGTCCAACGTGAAGCGCGTCCACGTCGGTGTGTCGCTGAGTACCCTTGAGCAGGACGGTGTCACCACGTTCGGCGGCGAGAGCGTGAAGATCGGCACGCCCCTAAATCTCGGCACGTCCAGCTACGACCTCCATGGCACTGTCATCGATCGCGGACAGACTCAACCGTCCGGTGAGCGCGTGACGCGAACGGTCGAACTCGCAGTCGAGAACGTGACGCCGGGAGTCGCCCGGGCAGTCGAACCGGAGTTGACAGAAGCGAGTCGCGGGACGACGTACGCGCACGTGGTCGACGCGGAGGTCCGGCCCGCGCGGGTCATCCTCACGAGCGAGAGCGGCCAGATCTACGAGCGCGAGCACCCCCGGAGGAAGGACGTCAACGTGACGGTCGAACTCACGGCGCGGCGCACGTCGACGGGGCTGTGGTTCCACGGCCGACCACTCCAGCGGGGCTCGACGATCACTCTCGATCTCGGCACCGTCACGGTCCGTGGTGAAGTCGTCGGCGTTCGCGAATCATGAACGAAGCGACTGACTCTGCGTGGGCCTCGTCCTACAGTGCGACCGTGGTCGCCCGGCTACGGACAGCCCTGGACGAGTCACGGGCAGGTCACGCTGTAGCTGTGCTCGCCGGTGACGGAGCTGGGTTCGCGCGCGCCGCTGCCGACGACGCTCGGAGTACCGAAGCGATTCGCCAACTCGATCGATGGAGCAAGCGGTCGTCCCTGTCTAGGATTATGGCATCGACCGCCGGCTGGATGCGGGCGTCGTTCTGCTACCGGTGGCTCACCGCGGAGCCCGAACCCGAGGCGATCGTCGTCGACCTCCGAGAGACTGTCACGGTCGCACCATTGATCGCGGCCCTTGACCGTACCGTCTCCGCTGTCGGCCCCGGCCTCGAAACGGCGACCGTCGCGGACGTGGCCGAAGCGCTCGCGGCGGCGATCAGGGCGGCACCCGTTCGGGCAGTGTCGCTCGTCGTGCTCGTCGCCGTACTCGGCAACCTAGCGTGGATTGTCGTCGCAGGTGAACTCACCACCGCTGGATTCCTCGGGCGCGTGAGCCTCGTCGCACTCGCCGCACTCGGAACGCGCGTGGACGTCCCCTGGAATCTACTGAGCGAGAGCTGGCCAGTCCAGCTGGCCATCGCCGCCCTCGAACCGCCGGAACCACCGGACCGGACCGAGTGACGATCGCTCGACGATCGATGCAACCTCGTTTCCAGATCGGCACTCGGCCGTGAGCCGAGTTGATCGTACCACGCCCTGACCGTGACAGGGAGGCGTTACGGTAGTACCCTTCGTCGACCGGTACGGAGTTCCTAACAATACCTCGATACCGCGTATCACCGTTCATGGAGTTGGCGACCGTTCTCGTCGCGTGCGGACTGTGGAGCACAGTCGCGCTCTCGGTCTGGTCGCTACTGTACGCGTTCGGGGAGCGGAAACGCTTGGCTACAGCATCAGCACACCGCCGGCGAGCGTGAGGACTCCGAAGCAGATGCACACTGCCCAGAACGCGACGCGCTGGACTGCTGCGAGGAGTACGCCGATCGTCGCGTAGCCGACAACGGCACTCGCAACGAGCGCCAGTGCAGCAGGTCCCGGAGTCACGGCCGGAAGACCGCCGTCGATCACCGACAGGACGCCTGCAGCCAGTGACGCTGGCACGGCGAGCAGGAACGACAGCCGCAACGCTATCTCCTCGTCGTATCCCCGAAGGAGGAGGACACTCGTCGTCGTGCCGGAGCGCGAAACGCCCGGGAGCAACGCCAGCCCCTGACCGACGCCCACCAGCACTGCGTCGAGGAGGCTAGGATGAGTCCGTCTGCCACCGTGGCGAGTCGTGGCCACACGCTGCAGGACGCCAGTCCCGACGAGCAGCGCACCGATGAGAAACACGAACGCTACCGTAGCAGCCTCCGAGAGCAAATCCTCGAGGGTGACGTACACGGCAATCCCTACAACACCCGACGCCACTGTGGCCGCTGCCAGGAACCACCACTCCTCGTTCATTGACGTGTCGAGGGTTGGGCCTTCGACGGTCGTCGCCAGGAGGTCGCGCACGTCCCCCCGATAGTAGACTGCCGCCGCGACGCCGGTGCCCGCGTGGAGGAACAGCGATAGCTGTACGGCGGCCGTCGGATCCGTCGACGCGAGTACAGTCAGGACGAGCGCGACGCTTCCCTCGCTGGAAATCGGCAGCCACTCCAGCGTGCCTTGGAGGACGCCCACGACCAGCGCGACCACGACCGACGTTCTCACTCGTCCTCCACCTCTTCGAAAGTACGCTCGTCGAGCATCAGGTAGCTCCTACACTCCACAGGCACGGCATCAATCTTCGCATCTCCGGCGGACGGGTACACGCGTCGCTGTCGGGTCGAGCGTCGAAAGAAAGGAACCGCGGTCGGATGACCGCTACCGGCGGTCAGTCGTTAGTCGCGACGGCGGAGCGCGAGGAGCGCAGCGCCGAGCACGGCGATGAGCGCGACGGCGATACCGAAGCCGGGCTGACCATCACTCTCGGTGGTGGGGGTCGGCTCGGGCGTCTCTTCGGTGGTCGTCGTCTCTTCGGTCGTGGTCGTCGTCGTCTCCTCGGTGGTCGTGGTCGTCGTCTCCGGCGTCGTGGTCGTCGTCGTGTCCGGACCGTCGTCCGGCTGGAAGTTCTCGTTCACGAGCCCGTCCACGGAGTCGGACCCAGCAACACGGTTGCTGGCGGATAGTCCGAACTCGGTGCCGTTCACCGCGTCACTGAAGTCCAGCGTGACGTTGTAGCTGCCGTCGTCCTGGACGGTCGCGGTCGCGGGCTTGAGGAACGGGTTGTTCCCGGTCGCGCGCGCCTGGACCTGGATCTCAGAGCCGGGCGCGAGCGTGCTCGTGCCTTCGACCGTGGTCTCGCCCGTCGGGACGACGATGTCCTCGCCACCGTTGACCTCGACGGTACGCTCGGTGACGTCGAACGTCGCCGTCGCGGCCTCGTCAGGCGTGGCCGCGTCTTCGTTCGCATCTAGGGTGACGTTGTTGTTGGCACCCTCGATGGTGAACGTCGCGTTCCACTCGCCCGTCTCGGTGTCGCTCGGGACCTGCCAGAGCACGTAGAACGTGTCGTTCGCGAGGTCCGTCACGAGCGAGACGTTCTCGTTCGAGGCGTTGAACGAATCGCCGTCCGCGTTCGGACCGGCGTCGCCCTGCGAGAACGTGATGTTGTAACCCTCGTTGTTGTCGTAGCTGGCCTCCTGAAGGGCCGTCGCGTTGAACGAGCCCTCGAGACCCGACGCGTCGAACTGGGCGACCGCGTAGTCGCTGTGCGCGACGTCGGCACCCGATCCCACGGCGTCAGCGACGTCACCGGGTTCGGCGCCGTCAGGCTCGAACGAGGCCGGGGCAGTCCACGTGGACGCCCCGTCCATCGAGTTCTCGTTGACCGAGAGCGACGCGACGTCGGTCTCGCTGCCACCCACGCTGACGCTCAGGTCGTACGTGGTGCCCGCCGCCATCACGCTGTCGATCTCCTCAGGCACGCCCGTGATGTGCGCCGAGTCGTCGTCGGACGCCGTCACGAGCTCGTACGGCGCACCAGAGTCGGTGTAGTTGTTGCTCTCGTAAGTGTTGAAGAGGAACGTCACCTGGCCGTCGCCGTCGCCATCAGTGACGTTGTAGTCAACGATGTAGTTGACCTCTTCGCTACCGAGGGTACCCGTGGCGGAACTCGTCGCGTCGAGGTTGATGGTGATGGCCGCGTAGTCACCGCGGTCGACCGCGAAGAGACCGGAGTCGCCCGTGGCGAAGCTGGCCTCACCCTCGCCCACGTTGCTCACCGAGACGGAGTCCTCCCAGGACTCGCCGGTGTCGGACACCGTGAAGGTGAAGTTGTAGTCACCGGCGGGCGTGCCCGAGAAGTTGAGCGACTTCTCGTCGCCCTTGTTCACCGACGGGATGATGACGGCGTCGTCGTCACCGTCGTCGTTGAGGTCGTCCGTAGAGGCGCCCGGGTACGCGTCGTTGAACGTCTCGTTGACGTCGGACGCATCCGCGTCCGCGTCAGTCTCCCACGTCACGACGACCGGGAACTGGCCACGGTTCGACGAGAACGTGATGTCGGAGTCCGCAGCCGGGCCAGCGTCGTCGACGCTGTCCTCAGCGATGGAACCGCTGAAGTCCTGGGGGATGACCTGCCACGAGTACGCGTCCGGGTTAGCCCCGTCCGCTGCAGTGCCATTAGACTGACCGTGCCCGGTCAGGTGCATCACAGCGCGATTGGCGTCCGTGACGACAACGTCGGTGGACTCCGGGACTTCATCGGTGTCAATGGTAGCAACGCCGGACTCGTTCGTGTTGAACTCGGTCACGAGGGAGCCCAGCTGCGGGCTGTTACCCGACGTATCCACGGTCCAGACCTGATAGGTTGCTGAACCGTCAGATGTATTGACTGATGAGTTCTCGAAGTACAGGGTCTGGCCCTGCCAGTACGTCGATCCGTTCGTTACATTACCGTCGTAGGATACCGACGACCAGTAGCCACTGTTGGCTCCGGTCGTTTGAGCGGCGGCACTCCCTGCAAACGCGACGGTGCCGGCGAAGACCGACAGCACCATCAGCGCCGCGAGGAAGACCGCGCGGAGTTGATTTGTGTTTTCTGTCATGGTTTGCGTTGGTTTCGTACCTGGCAACAGTCCGTTTCCCTCCGGACCAGCCCGCGAGGGCTAGCGCCGGGTCTACTCCAGCCTGCTACCGTGGGTAGGGGTACATTAGAACCCATACCCCAGGTTAGTTAAATGCTTTGTGGATTTTGGGGGCCGGGTAAGGTCGCGCTTGCCGCCTCCGTCCCGGGATATCGGTTACTCGCACTCGTAGTAACCGAAACGCTCTTTGGGAGAGCGTAGCATCCGACTAGTGGTGCAGATGGCGCGGAGCCCTGAAAGGCCTCCGGTCGTTCAGGCACCCCGTACCACGCTGCCACCATGGGTAGGTTAGGGGTCGACGCCCGAGAGGGCGCTCGACTTTTGCGTGCGGCGAATCACCGCGTCGAGCACTTGGGGCGGACCGCCCGAGTGTCCGGGCGACGCGCGGACCCAACAGTTTTGTATATAAGAGCGTATACAGAGAGGTGTGCCCAAAACTATCCGGGTCACGGACGACACGCACGCGACCCTCGCGGCGTTGAAGGGCGAAGACGAGACGTTCGACGAGCTACTGTCGCGCCTCGCCGAGGAGCGACGCGAGACCGCCAGGGAAGGGGCCGGACTCTGGGCCGGAACCGATGCTGCCGAGAAGGCACGCGCGCGCCGGGAGGAGATGAAACGAAGCGTCGGGGCCCGATGACCGTTTACGATAGCAGCGTCCTCATCGACTATCTCGACGGCGTCGACGGGGCCGTACGCTACGTCGAAACGCACCTCGACGAGCGTGCGGTCGCACCGCCACTGGCGATGTTCGAGGTGTACCAAGGGGAGGTGTTCAAGTCGGGACCGACCGACCTCGACGCCGTCGACGCGGCGTTCGGCTGGTTGACGGTCGTCGACTCGAACGCCGACCTGTCCCGCACGACCGCGGAACTCCAGGACGAACTCCGGCGGCTGGGCGACCCCCTCGCCGCACGCGACGCGCTCGTCGCCGGGACCGCGTTCGAGCTCGACGAGCGACTCGTCGTCGCCGATTCGGACTTCGACGTCGAGGGAATCGCGGAGCTGCTCACCGTCGACTTTCTCTGAGCGGGAACGCCCGAGAAGGCGTTCGACTGTTGCACGGACTCCACCCCGAGCGGTCGCCACGCCATTCACGACGCTCCCCGGCGGCCGAGCGACGGGTTCGGCCCCGGGTGGAAGCGAGCCATGACGTAGTTTTCACGCGCACGACCGCGCGCGAGGGAGAAACACGTCCGAGACGGAACACGTAAACCCCGGAGCCGAGTACCGTCGGTCGTGGCGAAACCCCTGCGATTCCGGTACAGCCCCGAGCGGTGGACCGAGGGCCGCGTCCGGTCGGAACTCCTCGGACCGCTCGACGCGAACCTCGGCGCGGCGATGCGGCGGCCGTGGTTCGCACAGCCCGAGGGGTTCGAGGCCCGCCGGTTCGAGATGGACAACGGCGACGTGGCGCTCTTCTGCTGGCGCGAGGCGCGGAGCGCCTCGGACGGCGCGACCGGCCGAAGCCCGGGAGCGGGCGAGGCGTACTGGCTGGGGAACACGGAGACGCCGAGCACGCTGTGGCGCACGGACAAGCGGTCGTTCGACGAGGCTCCCGCCGAGATGACGGCGTGGGCGGAGCGCGAACTCCTCGCGCAGCTCCACGAGGAGGACCCGTGGTTCGCGGACTACCCGGCGCTGTCGTGGTACTTCCTCCCGGTGTTCCTGTCGAAGGACGGCCGGGACTCGACGCGGACGTTCTTCCGCGAGCGCGCCGCGGGCTTCCCGGACGCCGACCCCGCCGAGGCGGCGGCGTTCGTCGACGCGTTCCTCGAGTCGGGCGCACTCGACGACTACCGGCACACGATGGCGGGGAAGCTCGGCACGTCGCCGCACGTGGACGAGGTGCGGATGAGCGCGGCGATCGGCGAGTTCCTCGCGGCGAAGCTGCTCTCCGACTCGGGCTACGATCTCACCCCGGAGATCGAGGTGACGACGGGACACTCGCTGGACTTCCGGGCGGACCCCCGGGACGGCGGCGAGGCGACGCTGGTGGAGGTGACCCGCCCGCAGCCGACGAGCGGCCGCGCGGCGAGCGGCCCGGTGCAGGCGGTGCGGGAGACTGCAGAGACGAAGACCTCCGGCCAGCTCGACCGTCACGGCGGCGGCGTGACGCTGTTCGTGGACTGCTCCAGCTTCCCGGACGACGACTGGGCGGCGGTGCTGGGCGAGCAGCCGGAGGTCAGGCACCGGCCGGCGGTGGTGTTCCGCATGCGCCCCGACGGCCGGGTGGAGGGGTACACCAAGGGGTCGGTGCCGCTGTCGCTCGCCCTGTGACCCCGTCCGTCAGTTCTCGTCGTCAGTCCTCGTGTTCCTGCACGCGCACGGTCAACACCGGCATCTCGGAGAGGCGGACGACGCGCTCGGTGGTGCTGCCCGTGTGGAGCACGCGGTCCAGCCCCGTGCGGCCGTGCGTCCCCATGACGACGAGGTCGGCGTCGTAGTCGCCGGCCGCGTCGAGTATCTCCTCGTGCGGGACGCCCCGGCGAAGGTGGCGCTCGACGGTGACGCCCGCGTCCGCGCCAGCCGCCGCGATGGCGTCGAGTGCGGCTTCGCCCGCCGCCTCCTGCTCCTCGACCACCATGTCCCAGCCGCTGGCCGCGGGGTACGTCCGGTCGACCACGTAGAGCGCGTGGACGGTCGCGTCGAACTGCTCGGCGAGCCCGACGGCCTGCTCGACCGCCGCCGTCACGCCCTCGCTGCCGTCGGTCGGCACCAGAATCGTCCGGTACATACGCCGACCAGACGTGGCACCACCTTCAACGTTGGTGACGAGCCGCGGTCGACCGAGCGTTTAAGCACGCGCGGACGCTCGAAGCCACCAATGCCAGTCGAGATTCGCGCACCCGACGAGCGTACCTGCCTCCAGTGTGGCCGTCACGAGACGTGGGACGACGACGCGACCGCGTGGCGCGTCAGCGAGAGCGAGGGCGAGCGGTTCTGCGTCCACACCTGGGACGTCACCGGCTCGTTCGCGCCGGTCGCGGAGGATTCAAGCCCCGGGGACGAGAACGACGCGCCGTGACCGACGACGGCTCCCGCCACGACCGGCTCGCCCGCCACCCGACGACCGGGCCGCTGAACTCGCTCCAGCACTGGCCGGACGCCCGGAGCCCGCTCCGCGTCGCGGTCAACTACGTCGCCATCGTCCTCGCGCGGCACGCGCCGAGCCTGCGACTGAAGAACTGGCTGCTGCGACGCATCGGCGTGACCGTCGGCGAGGGCGTGTCGTGGGGGCTGGAGGCGACGCCGGACGTGTTCTGGCCCGATCTCGTCACGGTCGAGGACCACGCCATCGTCGGCTACGACGCCACCATCCTCTGCCACGAGTTCCTCCAAGAGGAGTACCGAACCGGCGAGGTCGTCGTCGGCGAGCGCGCGATGATCGGCGCGGGCGCGATACTCCTCCCGGGCGTCCGCGTCGGCGCGGGCGCGCAGGTGATGGCGAACTCGGTCGTCACAGAGGACGTGCCGCCCGGCGAGACGGTGGCGGGCGTCCCCGCGGAACCCCTCTAGCGGTCGCGGACGCGGATCGCGCCCTCGCGGAACACGAGGTGGTTCGGGACGATGTACTCGCGGTCGTCGCTCTCGACGTGGGTCACCAGCACGTCGACCTCCTGGACGACGCCCTGGTACTCGCCGATCTCGACCGTGTCGCCGATGCTGTACGGCTGGTCGAGCAGGAGGTAGACGCCCGCGGCGCTCGCGGTGAGCACGTCGCGGAGCGCGACCCCGGTGAGGAAGATGACCGCGAGGGCGTACGCGCCGAGCATCACGAGGAGCGCACCGATGTCGATGCCGATCTGGCCGGCGGCGACGAGGAGCGCGACGTAGACGACGCTGTACTTGACGATCCGGGGAACGATGCCGATCTCCGGCACCTTCACGCTGCGGAGTCGCTCGCTCACGACGAGTTCGGCCTTGTCCGCGACGACGAACCCGACCGCGAGCACCAGGATGGCGAGGAACAGGTCGGGGATGAACGTCGTCGCGCGCACGATGAACACGTCCGCCGGCAGCAGGCGCGCGACGTGGAGCGCGATGACGATGGAGACGCCGTAGACGAACCACGAACTCAGCCGGGCGAACACCGCGACCGTCGACGTGTCGAGGCTCTGGATGGTGCGCTCGAACGTCGTGCCCTCGACCGCCTCCGGGACGTTCGCCGCGGTGAGCAGGCGCTTGTTCAGGCGGCCGATGAGGTAGCCGGCCAGCCAGCCGATGAGGAGCACCGCGACCGCGAGCACGTACCGGAACTGGCCGAGCAGCAGTCCCCGCCAGTCCACCATGCTAGTAGTCCTCCGGGTCGATCTCCAGGATGAGTTCGCCCCCCTTGAACGCGCGCACCATCCCGTCGCTCTCGCTCAGGATGACGGCGATGGAGTTCGTGTCGCGGGTGATCGCGCCGCCCGCCATGTGGCGCGTGCCGAGGCCCTTCGGGATGTCGACGCCCTCCGCGGAGGGTTCGAGGTACCGGTACGCCGACACAATCTTCCCGGAGTCCGAGATGACGAAGGCTCCGTCGAGCCGCGAGAACTCCTTGAGCATCACGTTCACGATGGGGTCGCCGACGTGGACGTGGCTCTTCTCGAAGGGGTTGTAGGAGAGCGGCCGGGACTTGTTCATCACCTTGCCGGCGTCGCCGACGACGAACAGCGCGCCCACGGGCTTGCCCTTCTGGCCCTTCTTCCCGAGTTCGATGACGACCTCGAGCACGTCGCGGATGACGTTCGGGTCGGCCCGCGAGTTCACGAACAGGTCGTAGACGCCGGAGCGCATCGACTCGTCCGCGCGCACGCGTACCACCGTATCTACGTCGTCGGAGAACACGCCCACCGCGCACGCGAGGCTGTCGCCGTTCTCCACGAGCGTCTGGTCGAGTGCGCCCTCGATGCCGAACTTCACGCGCTCGCGGACGTCCTCGAACTCCACCGGGAGTTCGACGAACGTGTCAGCGCCGACCGTGTTCTCGGGGCCGACGACGACCACGTCCTCGTCGAGGTCCCGGGCGCGGTCGAAGTACGAGCCGCTCGGCGAGAACAGCAACAGCGCGTCCACGTCCGCCACGACGTCGGCCACGAGGTCCCGTAGGTCCGCCATTGGTCGTAACCACTCAATCGTCCGAGAAAAGGTTTGTGGCGGGACACGCCCGAGGCCGTCGCCCTGCTGCCCGCACCCACGCCCGTTCCTGTCGAGAAGGTTTCACTCGGAGCACGCTACCAGCTCGGCACCTCGAACCCGGCGTCCGACAGCAGCGGCTTCCACCGCTGCTGGATGGTGAGCCGGGTGACGCCGACCGCGTCCGCGACGCGGCGCTGCGACCGCTGATCGCCCGCGATGAGCGCACCCGCGTACAGCCCCGCCGCGAGCGCCGCGCGCTTCGACCGGTCCTCGTCGGGGACCGTCGACAGGAACAGGTCGCGGGCGTTCGACCGCGCCTCGGTGCTCAGATCGAGCCGGTCCGCAGCCGTCTCCAGGTCGTCGAGCCACGCTTCCTGCTCCACGGCGTCCCCCGCACGGTACATCCTGGGCGGGGTTAGCGCGCTCTCGTACTTAAACCTGCGCCGTGGAGTGAAAGAGATGGCGGGCGATTCGAGGGCGGAGTGTGATGGTCGCTCGCCAGCCTATAAACCTCATTAGTGTAATAATTTGTAATCATATGTAATTTCCTGTAATCTTCAAGTGATTTATCAGTTCCGGCGTAGGCGGATCGCGGAGCGAGTAGGGGGCTACCGCTCCGAGCCGAAGTGGTCCGGGCACTTCACGCCCGATGTGGAAGGGGTTCCGTCGTCGACGGCGACCGGTTAGGCGTTCGGTTCGTCGGGACGACGCGCAGTTTCGGGGACTCTCCGCCACTGTCGGGGAGCGGCGGTCACTCGTCCCCGTTACTCGCGTCTCCGTGCACTGGCCGCCAGATGATATCATTAACCTAATAAGTTAGCCCGAACGTCCTCGGGGGTCCGGGACCTACCTCGGACCGAATCCGCTCCGGAGAAGCGGGCCGTCCCAGACACACGAACCATGGCGAACGTCCCGTCCGACCAACCCCGAGTCGACCGCACGGCGCGCGACGACCGGACGCGGCGTCAGCCACAGACACGGTGAAACACGGATGGCCGACCACCAGACCTCCACGGACGACCGAGACCGCAGCGTCTCTCGGACGCCCGGAACCCTGCTGCAATCGGCCCTCGACCAGTTCCGGGAGGACTGCCGCCTCTACAACGAGGCCGTCGGCAGCTACAACACGCACCTCGACAACCACCGCGACCGCCGCGACCTCCACGACGTCCCGTACCGCACGCCCATCACTGCCCACGACGCCTTCGACGACGCCCTCGACGGCGATCCTTCCGCCATCGAAGCCCTCCTCACCCACCTCCTCGACCAGGCCCACCTCGACTCGCAGCTCCGCCGCCATCCCCGCACCTACCCCATCCACGTCGAGGCCGTCGACCATCTCCGGATGGCTCGGGAGCAGCTCGTCACGACCCTCGAAGAGGCGCTCCGCCACGTACGTGACGACGGCGACTGATCGTGGAACGACGTTGCTCCCGGGATCCGAACCCTCCGTCGGGGGAACGCGGGGTGGAGACGCGTCCTGAAACCCACCGATACAGACGGATAACGCGACGAATCCTGGCAGGAATCGTGTTCGTTCCCCTGACGAGGAGGCCTCTGGGACGTAACATGTTGTACGTTCTGTCGAAATAACACTAATACAGTGTGATGCGCACTGACACGGGGGTGCCCGATGACAGAACAATCAGCAGAAACCCAGCAAGTCACGAGAGCCTACGCGGAGATGTGGAACGAACGGGACTACTCGAAGCTACCCGACCTCGTTTCGGAGTCGTTCGTAGTGTACAACCCGTTCCTGCCCGGGGGCGAGACGCGCGGACGCGACGGCCTGGAGGAATGGATGGGTGAAATCGCGGCCGGCTTTCCCGATTTCCGGGCGGAACTCCTCGACGTGCTCGCCAGCGAGGACACGGTGATGAGCGAAGTGAAGTACACGATGACCCACGAGGGGGAGTTCGGCGGAATCCCGCCGACGGGACGGGAGATCGAGTTCCAGGCGATGGCGAAGTTCCGCGTCGAGGACGGCAAGGTGAAAGAACACCGGGACTACGTAAATCAGCAGGAGCTCCTCGAACAGCTCGGAGTCACGGACCAGTAGCACACGAACGGACCTCCGCCGAACGCGCGATCCACGCCCGGCGCACCGTTTTTGCCGGACGCCGGACGAGTCGCTCTCCGCGTCACGTCGCGTCTCTCGCAGGACCCCCGCCGACCCGACAGCCGACGGTGGGGACGGAAGACCGAACGGAGGGCGCGAATCGATCACGCCCGGAAACGGACCGATGCGGGTTCTCCGGTCCTCAGCGCGCCGGCTCGACGTTCTGGTTGACGTGGAACAGGTTGTCGGGATCGTACTTGGCCTTGACCTCCCGGAGTCGCTCGTAGTTGTCGCCGTAGGTGGCCCGGATCCGGTCCTCGCCTTCCTCCATCATGAAGTTGACGTACGCGCCCTCCTCCGAGTGCTCGTACAGCGCCTGCCAGTAGTCGCGGGCCCACTCCGTGATTTTCTCGCGGTTGGTCGGGTCCGAATCGACGCCCGCGATGACCATCGACCAGTTCGCGTCGCGGTAGCTCCACGCCGTCTCGTCCGCGCCGACGCGGTGGACCGCGCCGTCGACCGGATAGAGATGCATCGTCGACTGGGTGGTCGGCACTTCGGCGAAGCGTCGGTGCTCGGCGATGGCCTCGTCGCTCAGCTCGCGCACGAAGTTACCCTTCCAGTACCACTGGTCGCCCGGCGGGTACAGCGCGTCGAACATGCTCTGTAGCGCCGGATACGGCATCTCGCCGACGTGCTCGAACAGCGGTTCGGCGACCTCCCGGGCCGGTCGAGTCACCTCCTCGATCCGGTCCTCCGAGCCCAGATAGCACCACATCAGTCCACAGACCTTCTCGCCGTGGAGCGCTTCCGGGAACGGCTCGCCCGGCACCTCGGCGCTCAGGTAGAAGGCGTACACGTCCTCGGGTGCCTGCGGCAGCCACTCGCGATACCAGCGCATGGTGGATTCGAGTTCCTCTATGGGCCAGAACATCGGCCCGGCGACGACCGTCTCCACCGGGTGGAGCCGGAACTCGAAGGACGTGACGACGCCGAAGTTGCCGCCACCGCCGCGCAGCGCCCAGAACAGGTCCGGGTTCTCGTCCTCGCTCGCGTGGACCAACCGACCGTCGGCCAACACGACGTCCGCGCTCAGCAGGTTGTCGATGGTCAGGCCGTACTTGCGGGTCAGGTAGCCGTGGCCCCCGCCGAGGGTCAGGCCGCCGACGCCGGTCGTGGAGATGACTCCGCTGACGGTCGCCAGCCCGAAGGCGTGGGTAGCGTGGTCGACGTCCCCCCAGGTACAGCCGGGTTCGACGCGCGCGGTCCTCGCGTCGGGATCGACGCGAACGCTCGTCATCTCGGAGAGGTCGATGACCAGTCCGTCGTCCACCAGGGCCAGGCCGGGACCGTTGTGGCCACCGCTGCGGATCGCCACGTCGAGGTCGTGTTCGCGGCCAAAGTTCACGGCCGCGATCACGTCCGCGACGCTCGCACACGTGGCGATCATCCCCGGGTGCTTGTCGATCATCGCGTTGTATATCGTGCGGGCCTCGTCGAACTCCGGGTCGTCGGGATGGATCAGATCGCCCCACATCGTGTCTCGGAACTCTTCGAGAGCCGTTCCGTCGACATCTTTCACTGTTGTTGCCATTGTAGTCTCCGTCTCACGCTCTTCTCGACGTTTCTTCCCCTCCAGCCCGCCGCACTGAGAGCGCTGCACCTCCTACGACGTGGACATCGATAGTTGTTACCGCTACACACGTTCGCCGGAACGGTCGCGGCCCGACGGAGATGGCTCGCCGACGCCTCGTCAGATCCGCTACCCCAGTAACGAGTCCCTCGGACGCTCGGTTCTGCTTCCTTCGACTACTCGGCCGGTGATCGGTCGTCGGCGTGGAGGACCTCGACTGTCACGGCGTTCGGCTCGTAGGCGTTCGCGGCGTACCCGCCCTCGTTCCAGGGGAACTCGTCGTCGTCGAGCGCGTCGCGCCAGGCGTCCGGCTCGGAGATCCGCGCCGGCTGTCGTCGGCCCAGGTCGTCCGTCGCGCGCGACAGCAGCACGTGACGGCCCCGGTCGGCCTCCCAGTCGTAGCGGAACAGTCGCCATGCGCCGGCGTACTCGGGGCCGAACAGCTCCGCGTCCGCCCAGGTCTCGCCGGCGTCGGTCGAGACCGCCACGCGCTCGACCGCGTCGTCGCCCGCCCACGCCACGCCCCGCAGTTCGACCGTGCCGTCGTCTCGCGGCGACACGGGCGACTCCCCGTCCGGAGCGCCGATGAGCGACATCACGTTCGCGTCGAACGTGTACGGGTGCTCGACCGCGCCCTCGAGCTGCTCCCACGTGTCGACCGTTTCGACGGTCTCCAACGCGTCGGGGTCGCGCCCCTCGGGGTGGATGCGGTAGGCGACCTGCTGCCAGAAGGCGTGCTCGCCCGGCCGGTCGAGTGACCCCTCGACCACCATCGAGTCCGCGACCCGGAGTTCCTCGACCCACTTCACGTTGTTGACGCCGTACCAGCCGGGAACGATCAGGCGGACCGGATGGCCGTGCTCCCGCGGGAGCGGCCGGCCGTTCATCTCGTAGGCCAGGATGCAGTCGTCGAACGCCTTCGTCAGCGGAATCGACCGCGCGAACACGTCGTCGCCGTCGGAAGGGTCCCCGCCGATGGCGGTTAGCCACAGGTCCTCGGACGGTTCCACGCCGTGATCGCGGAGGATCGAACCGACCGGAGTTCCGGTCCAGAAGGCGGTGGCGGCGGCCTCGAAGCCCCACTGCACGCTTCCCGTCTCGGGCCGGTGCTGGCCGCGACCGTTGCCCGCACACTCCATCGTGTGCGCGACCGCCACCGTCGGGTACGCCTCCTCGACGTCGGCCATCGGGACCTCCGCTTCGACCGAACCGGTGATGGACACGGTCCACGCGTCGGCGTCGATGTTCGGGATGTCGTTCCGGTGACAGACGAAATGCTCCTCGATGGGCGTCAACCAGTTCGCGAACGTGCGTCGACGGGCGGCACCGACGACCGTGTACTTGTCGGCCTCGTCCCGCGTCTCCGCCACGCCACCCGCCTTCGCCGCCAGTACGGCGTCGATCTCATCGTGACGACTCTCCCGTGGGCGCTCGGTGACCATAGGTAACGACTCACACGCCGAGGGGATAGCTGTTGGCCACGGACCGCCCGGTGCGGTGGGTCGTTCCGGGGCGACGACCGGGGGTGGTCCCGCCGGAGCGCTGCTACGTCGAACTACCCGGCCGACCCCTCACTTCCCGTTCCGGGTCTGGTAGGAGACGTACTTCCGTCGGCCGTACTTCACCAGGTTCCAGAGCGGGCTGTCGCCGCGCTCCCAGACGAACGTCGGCACCACGTCTCCGCCGAACCCGTCCTTGTACCGGAACACGCCGCTCTCGAAGTCGGTCGGGGAGTTATCGAAGTCGTACGTCTCGTAGCCGTTCTCTATGCCCCACCGGACCACGTAGTCGTAGAGGAGTTCCTTCGCGTGGCAGTCGTAGTACTCCTCGGGAACGGCGGAGAAGAACCCCCGCACGGTGGACTGGTCGTCGTCGAGGAGTTCGAGGAACCCGCCCGCGTACTCGCCGTCGATCCGGATGGTGAGCAGGAGGACGTTCGACGGCATCTCGGCCAGATGCTCGAACAGCGACACCGGTTGTACCTTCCCGCCGACGCGCTCCATCACGGGCTCGTACACGCCGTGGAACCGTCGGAGGTTGGCTTCCGTGACGTCCTCCTCGACGATCTCGTAGTCGTTCTCCCGGCCCCGCCCGACGGCTTTCCGCCGGGACCGGCTCATGGCGTCGAAGATCTCGTCGTAGCCGTCCGTGAGGTCGATCTGGTGACGACACATGCCCCGGTACGGCTCGTACCCGCGGGACTGGAGGAAGCGGTTGTACCCGAGGTAGTCCGTGTCGAGCGCGCGGAGCTCGTGGACGATGGTCCGGCCGGCACAGAGGGTCGGGATCTCGTCGATGACGAGTTCGAGGGACTCCTTCCTGTCGGTCGGGAGCAGCGGCCCGCCGTAGCCCGGGTACACCGACGACAGCTGTCGGAACGGCGTGTTCGGGATCTCCCTGACGAAGTTCGGGAACAGCCCGATGGTGTTGCCGTCCTTCCTGACGACGAGGTGTCTGGGCGCGTACGGGAGTCCGGATTCGATGGCGTCGATCCACTCGAACCGGTGGAACACGCTGGCGCGGGACGACCGGTCGACGACGTCGTTCCACTCGGCTCTCCCGAGGTCGCGGACCGTGTCGACGACGGTCACCTCGTGGCTCGATTCGCGGCGACGACGGAACGCGGTCTCGAACCGGGATCGACTACGACGTAACGTGGCCTCGAACATTCTGTGTTCTGGTCACCGTGGGTGGTGTTGGACCGGGCCGCCGGCTGCCGGCTGTCGCTTCGCTCGACCGATAGCGGAGGGACGGCGGACGACGCTCGGGGTGGGTGCCTCGGATCGATTCGAGGGTCGTGATCGCAAGGTCCGAGGACGGGAGTCGAACCGCGTATCTCGCCGGAACAGAGGCGAATCTTGCCATTAGACCACCTCGGACACGCACAGTAGCCGGCGACCCGGTCTCCGGGTCGGCGTCTGTCAGCACGTTCGAACGTTTCGACCTTTGTTATGCGCCGGCTTCACGCCCGGTTACACGACGGGTAATCCGGCCACCGTCCGGCGATACTCCGGGGCTGCAGTTTTCGGGCGACCGCGTCCGGGGCCCGGCCGCCAGCCCCCGACGACCGTCGCGGTCGACGCTGGCGGGACGCCCGTGGCCGACGGCGTTCGCTCGATCCGGGCCGAGAAAGTGCTTTACGGCTGCAGGCCCTGGCACTGTCGCGGGCAACCGCACGAAACCACCATGCCCGACGAAACGAAAGCTATCGTTCCGAGTAGCATCTCAGAGTACGACCGGTTCGACCGCCTGGAGGGGGCGGAGTACGACCGGGTGAACGAGTTCCTCAAGGACAGAGTCGCGTTCACGGCGCGCGAGTGGGCGGTCACGAGGCTCTGTGCGGATTTCCGGACGAAGACCGGCGTCGAGATGACGAACGTCGGCGAGCACCTGCCCGACCTCGTGCCGTTCATGGACGAGCCGTACACGCGCCAGGCGGTGTACCAGGCCCGACGGGACTTCGAGTCGAAGGTACGGAGCGCGGGCGCGACGTTCCTCTACGGGGCGTACGGCGACTTCTTCACCGCCGACGAGGTGGACGACCTCATGTTCGAAGCGACGGAGACGGCGAAGTTCCTGCTGGAGGTCGAGGGCGCGACGCTGCCCTACGACGAGGAGGTCGCCGCAGAGGACCGCGTACGGGCGGCGATGCAGGCGGTCCACGAGTCGAGCGTCGACCTCCGGTACGACCGGTGTCCGCACTGCGGCGAGCGCCTCGGCGAGGAGTCCGAGGAGTTGGCGGAGTCGGCGTAGGCCGGTCCACGCGACCAGTTTCAGTTCCGCCACGGGTCTGGCTCGCCTATTAGTGGGAGACGCGCGTCGGACTCGACGGGGCTTCACCGCCGGGCCGACCCCCGAGTCGGCTCCAAGGTCTACGGCATCTCGTGGCCCCATATCCGGGCGGGCGGCGACCCTGGCTGGGTCCGCCGCGCCCGTTACGAGTTCCTGCTACCGTGGGCGGGCGCTTCGCCCGTCCGGACTATCCCGCCGGTCATCGTAGCGGCCGCTTCGTGGTCTCGTTCCTGGCCGTCTCGTTCCTGGCCGTCGCGTCGTCCGTTCGACTGCCGGGCGTGCGGTCGCCGCCCGCCGCCCCGTCGGCGGACGCGATTCCTCGCATCGTCCCCGGATGGACCCGGCACCGGTACGTCGCCAGGTCCCGCGTCGCCTCGAACGCGACCGACCGCGGGCGACCAGTCGCCGACGCAACCTCGGTCGACGTGACCACCGCGCCACCCGCGTCCGCCAGAACGAACTGATGACACTCGCCGTCGAGATTCACCCACACCATCCTCGTATCGCGCGCCCGACGCCAGCGCGAGTCGCGGGTTCCGCGCGCCCTCGATGGCGTCCGGGCCGAGTCCGAGCCAGCCCTCCCGCTCGCCGCCGAGCACGACCGTCGTCGGCCCCGGTCCGTCTCCGGCGATGGTCGCGTTCGACTCGTTCCCGCCCCGCTGGGCGGCGGGTCCGGACGCCGTCCCGACGCGCGCTCGGCCCGCGACTGCGCTCCCCGCGCTCACCGTCACGGCCGCGACGCCGAGCGACCGCAGGGCCGTCCGGCGCGACACGTCCCCGTCGCATCCACGCCCCCTCGACGCGACGAGTACGGCAGCGTCGCGCAAACGGGTTCGGAGCCGCCTACCGGTGCCGATGCGGTGACGGCGGACCGACTGCCACAGACCATAGTTATTTGGTAGGGAAGTGCTAACCGTCCCGACGCGACCACCCACACCATGTTCGGATCCATCCGGCCGCTCTCCCTCGGTCGCTCGACCGACCGCGACCGGCTCTCGCGCAACGACGCGTTCCACGTCCTCAGCAACAGGCGACGGCGGTACGCGCTCCACTACCTCCACCAGTGCGACGGCTCGGTGGCGCTGCGCGACCTCGCGGAGCAAGTCGCGGCGTGGGAGAACGACACGACCCTGGCGGAGGTCGAGTCCTCGGAGCGCAAGAGCGTCTACATCTCACTCCACCAGTCCCACCTCCCGAAGATGGACGAGGTCGGCGTCGTGACGTACGACAAGGACGGGAACGTCGTCTCGCTCACCGAGAACGCGTCACAGCTCGCCGTCCACCTGGAGGTCGTTCCCGAGGACCACCTGCCGTGGAGCGAGGTGTACCTCGGGCTGGCCGCCGTCGGCGCGGCGCTCGTCGCGGCGCTCTGGATGGGTGCGTACCCGTTCACGCTCCTCCCCGACCTGGCGTGGGCGGCCGGGCTCGTCGCCGCGTTCGCCGTCGCGGCGGCCGCACACAGGTACACCGGACACGGCGTCACCATCGGCGGGGACGGCCCGCCCGCGGAGATCGT
Source organism: uncultured Halobacteriales archaeon (assembly GCA_964651725.1). Taxonomy (GTDB): domain Archaea; phylum Halobacteriota; class Halobacteria; order Halobacteriales; family Halobacteriaceae; genus CAZYYH01. Next base: position 57,469 of record CAZYYH010000002.1, read on the forward strand.
GGACGACGCCGACGGCTCCGACGCCTGACCGGCCGCCGCGTAGGTGACTGGAAACCACGGCTTTGGGCGTGGCGGCCGAACTCCGGTGGTATGGGGAGCGACAGCGTATCGGTTCTGGCGCACCAGGCGCGAGTGCTGCGGACGTACCTGACCGAGGGAGAGGCCGGGCTGGAGCGCGTCGCCAGTCGGCTCCACGACCGGGCGCACGGCCAGCCCGGCGGCCGGTTCGGCAAGCGCGAGACGTCGTACCTGCCGCAGAGCCCGCTCCCGCCCGTGGCGTGGCGGTACAGCTGCGAGCGCTGCCGGTTCTACGAGGAGGGAAGTCCCGGCGGGCCGGCGACGTGTCACGTCGTCGGCCGGGAGGGCGACCCGTACGGCGGCGAGGCCATCCACCCCTCGGGGTGGTGCGGGCTGTGGACCCCGCCGGCGGGCGAACCCGCGTTCGCGTGGGTGCGCGAGCGGCTGCGCCCCGACGGGAAGTCGTCCGTGCGCGGCGAGTACGACCCGGCGATCACCCGAAAGGACCGGAGCAGGCGCGAGACCGAGCGCCACGGCGAGTGGGTCGACATACCGATAGAGTCGGGAGGGGATGACTGATGGCGGACCAACGCGAGAGCGGGGCGTCCGGACCCCGCGAGAGCGAGCGACTCGTGAGCCGGTCGTCGTCGCGGCTGTCGCCGCTCCGGTGGGCGACCCACTACCCGACGGCGCTGTGGCGCTACTGGCGACGGGGCGAGGACGGTCTCGCCGACCTGGAGGAGCGGCTCCGCGAGGAGGCCGCGGCCCGGCCGGGCGGGAAGTTCGGCAAGCGCGAGGCCGCGTACGTGCCGTTCGTCCCGCTGCCCCCGGTGGATTTCCGCCACGAGTGCGGTCACTGCCGGTTCTGGGTGGACCACGGCCCCGGCAAGGCCGGCGAGTGCATGATCGTCGGGCGGGAGGACGACCCGTGGGGCGGCAAGGCCATCCACGAGAAGGCGGGCTGTGCGCTCTACACGCCGCCGGCGGGCGAGCCCGCGTTCGCGTGGCTGCGCGAGCAGCTCGACCCGACTGGCGCGGACCTCGTGCGGGGCGAGTATCACCCCCGGCAGGAGCGCCGTGACGGCCGGCGGACGGCCGAGCAGCGCAGCGGGCGGGCGCGACGGCATTCGACTGCGCGCAGCGTGGGCACGTCGGTCGCGCCGGCCGGCGCGTCGGTCCGCGTCGAGACCGTGGTCGAGGGGCTGTCGGCCCCGGTCGGGATGGCGTTCGACCCGACGAGCGACCGACGGTTCGTCGCCGACCAGGCGGGCGTCGTCCACGTCCACGGATCCGACGGTCTCCGCGACGAGCCGCTGCTCGATCTCCGCGACCGGATCGTGGACCTCCAGCCGCAGTACGACGAGCGCGGGTTACTCGGCATCGCGCGCCACCCCGAGGACGACGGCCGGCTGTTCGTGCGGTACAGCGCGCCGAACCGCCCGGGGACGCCCGACGACTACGACCACACGGAGGTGCTCGCGGAGTACCGGGTGGACGACGACCGCTCGCCCGTCGATCCGGAGAGCGAGCGCACCGTCATGGAGGTACCGTCGCCCGACTTCAACCACAACGCGGGCGACCTCGCCTTCGGTCCCGACGGCCACCTCTACGTGCCGATGGGCGACGGCGGCGGCGAGGGCGACACCGGCCCCGGTCACGTCGACGGCGGGAACGGCCAGGACGTCACCGAGAACCTGCTCGGCGGGATCCTGCGGATCGACGTGGACGGGGGCGGCGACGGGGAGTACGGCATCCCCGACGACAACCCCCTGGTGGACGAGGACGGCCTGGACGAGTACTACGCGTGGGGTCTCCGCAACCCGTGGCGCGTCTCCTTCGACTCCGAGGGCCGGCTGTTCGCCGCCGACGTGGGCCAGCACCTGTTCGAGGAGGTGAACCTCGTGGAGGCGGGCGGCAACTACGGCTGGAACGTCCGCGAGGGGTTCCACTGCTTCGACCCGGAGCACCCCTCGGCCCCGCCCGCGGACTGCCCGGCGGAGAGCGAGCGCGGTGAACCCCTTCGGGACCCCATCCTGGAGTACCCGCACGTCACCGACGACGCGGTCATCGGGAGTGCGGTCGTCGGCGGCTACGCGTACGAGGGCGACGCCATCCCCGACCTCGACGGCGCGTACGTGTTCGGCGACTGGGCGACGACACAGGACCGGCCGTCGGGCCGGCTGTTCGCCGCCCGGCCGCCCGCTGACGGCGACGGCCGGTGGGAGCTGGAGGAACTCGTCGTCGCCGGCAACCGGAGCGGCCGCCTCGACGCGAACGTGCTGTCGTTCGGCCGCGCCCCCGACGGCGAACTCTACGTCTGCACCACGGAGACGCACGTGCCAAAGGGCGAGACCGGCGCGGTGCATCGGATCGTGCCGGCGTAGGCCGCCGGTCGCGGTGGCGACTCGGGCCGTCCGCCGGGCGGCGGCCGGCTGCTCTCAGTCACGGGCCTCGGTCGTCACGTAGATGCCGGCGAGCACGACCGCGCCGCCGACGACCGTCTCGACGCCCGGCACCTCGTGGAACGCGGCGAGCGCGAGCAGCGTGCTGCCGAGGGGTTCGCCGAGCAGCGACACGCTCACGACGCTCGACTCCAGGTACTTCAGCGACCAGTTGATAACGGTGTGGCCGACCAGGCCAGGCCCCACGGCCATCCCGAGGAAGAGCAGCCACTCGGAGGCGGGGTAGCCGGTGAAGGCGTGGCCGTTCGCGGCGACGAGGGCGAGGAGGACGACGGCACAGGCCGAGTAGACGACGAGCACGTACGGCACGAGCGCGACGCGCTGTCGGATGGCGCGCCCGGCGAGCACGTAGCCCGCGGCCATCACCGCGCCGACGACCGCGAGCGCGTTGCCGTAGAGCGGCGCGTCGCCCGCGAGGCCCGCGCCGAGAAGACCGCCAAGCGACATCACGGCGACGCCTGCGACGGCGACCGTCATCCCCCCGACCATCCGGCCTGTGAGGCGCTCGTCGAGTACGAGCCACGCACCCGCGGCGACGAACATCGGCTGGGTCTGCACCAGGGTCACGGAGGCGGCGACCGTCGTCCACTCCAGGCTCTCGAACCACACCGCGAAGTGCGCGGCGAGCGCGACGCCCGCGAACAGCGCGGACGCGAGGTCGCGCCGGGACAGCGCCCGGAGGTCGTCGCCGTAGCCGCGCGCGAACGGCAGGATGAGTGCGACGGTGAACGCGACGCGGTAGAACGCCTTCACGAGGCTCGGCGCGGTGCTCCACCGGACGAGGATGGCGCTCGTGCTGACCGCGACGACGGCGACCGCGAGCCCCGCGAGCGGCGGCACGCGCTCCTCGATGGCGTCGGCGTACACACGGCTCCGTCTGCATGCCGGGGGCTTACCGGTTGTGGAACCGGCGGACGGTTCGTGGCCACTGGACGTTCGCGGACACGTCGACGTAGGAACCCATACTATATATTTAGGAAGAAGTTATTTAATACATTACGTTTAACGTGCATTCGGTGTGACGATGCATCGACGAACTCTCCTCAAACGAATCGGCGCGGTCGGCCTGGCCTCCCCGGCGTTCGCGGGTGCTGCCAGCGCCGACTGGACCACACCGGACGACGGCGGCGTCGGCCACGAGAGCTGCGTGACCCCGTCAGAGGACCCGGACTGTCAGAGCTGCACCTCCTGTCCGACCAAGTGCTGCTTCTGCGGTCCCTGCTGACCCGGGCCACGCCGGCCCGCCCTCACTCGGCGGCCGCAGGCGTGTCGAAGTCGTGGAAGTGCTCGCCTTTCTCCTTCGAGAGGACGTTGAGCG
>CAZYYH010000003.1:0-49006 GCA_964651725.1 uncultured Halobacteriales archaeon
GTCCCCGGTCGAGGTCGCGGCGGTGCAGTTCCGCTACCCGAACGGCACCGTGGTGAACGCGTCCGGCGTCGAGGTCGAGCAGGCGGACAACCGCGTCGTCGTCCGACCACCGGCGGACGAGGGCCAGATCGCGTACTCCGCGCCCGCGGCGGGCGGCCGATTCTCGCTCCCGGTGACGGTGACCGGCTCCTACGAGGTCGTGCTGCCGCCGGGCCGCCACGTCAGCAACCCCGTGTTCGGCGACGTCAGCCCCGGCGGCTACGGCCTCTCGACGGACGACCGCGACCGCGTCCACCTCCGGTGGGAGAGCCTGGAGGAGGGGTCGATAACCGTGCGGTCGTACCTCCAGCGCGACCTCTACCTGTTCGGCGGTCTCCTCGGCGTGCTGTTGCTAGTGTCGCTCGGCGGCCTGGCCTACTTCCGCCTCCAGATCCGCCGGCTGGAGCAGCAGCGCGAGGAGGCCGACCTCGACGTGGACGTGGACTACGACGACGACTCGGGCGGGCCGCCGCTGCAGTGACGAGACGGGTGGCCGGTCAGTACTCCTGGCCGGTCGCGGAGCCGACGCGTATCTCCAGCATCGCGCCCTCGGTCTCGCCGGTCTCGACCACGTCCCGGTAGTAGTCGTCCCACTGGTCGCGGTCCGTACCGAGGTACGTGGCGAACAGTCGCCCGGCGATCTCGCGCACGCGGTCGGGGTCGGTCACTTCGCGCGCGGTGCCGCGGAGCGCCGCCATCCACTCGGCGTCGCCGTCGTCGTCCTCCTGGATGGAGACCGCGACCCGAGGGTTCCGCCGGACGTTGTCGAGTTTGCGGCCGCCCGTCGTCACGTAGACGGAGCCGTCCTCGTAGTGGTACCAGACGGGCGCGACGTGCGGACGGTCGTCGGTGCTGGTGGCGAGATGCGCCATCAGCTTCCGGCCCTCGATAAGTGACTCGACCTCCTTCGAGACGGGCATGGGAACTGGTTGGGCCGAGACGGGGGTAAGGTTACCGGGGTCGGGTGACAGGCGTATTCCGGCGCTGTTAAGCCTCGCCGGATAGCCGACGGCGAAAGCCGACCGATCATTCACTCTCCTGGCGGACTTCGAAAGGGCGAGTGCGCTCGGCGAAGCCCGACGACGCAAGCACCGGAACGACCGAGCGACCGGAGGGAGCGAAGGAGTGAGGGGCGCAGCGAGTCGCGCGAGTCGAGCGAGTCGAGCGTGCGAGGGCTTTCGGGGACGGCTGTGTCCGTTCCAATTTGCCAGATGAAGCCTGAACAGGTCCAGTCTACCGGCGGACTTTTGCGGGGTGCGTGCTAACGCGTGGCCATGCGGGTCGCGCTGATCACGGTCGGCGACGAGATCCTGGCGGGGGACGTGGTGAACACGAACGCGGCGTGGCTGGGGCGGGAGCTGTCGGCGCGCGGGGCGACGGTCGCGCGGACGATGGTAGTGCCGGACGACCCGGAGACCATCGCGGACGAGGTGGAGGCGGCGAGCCGGGAGTACGACGCGGTCCTGGTGACGGGTGGGCTCGGCCCGACGCACGACGACTGCACGATGGACGGGGTGGCGCGGGCGTTCGACCGGGCGCTGGTGGAGCATCCCGACGCCCGCGCGTACTTCGAGACCCACGACGCGTACGCGTTCGAGGACCTGGCGGCGGGGACGACGCATCTCCCGGCGGGCGCGCGGATGCTGCCGAACGACGCCGGGGTCGCGCCGGGCGCGGTGGTGGAGAACGTCTACGTGCTGCCCGGCGTGCCGGCGGAGATGGAGGCGATGTTCGAGACGGTCGAGGCGGAGTTCGAGGGCGCGCGCCGGCACGTCGAGTTCGTGTACGCGGACGAGCCGGAGAGTGCGCTGCTCGACCGGGTGGCGGAGCTGCGCGACCGGTTCGACGTGACGGTCGGGAGCTACCCGGGCGACGTGGTGCGGGTGAAGCTGCAAGCCGAGGACGAGGCGGAGGTGGCCGCGGCGGCGGCCTGGCTCCGCGAGCGCGTCACGGCACCGGACGAGTCGGCTGCCGGCGACTCGCCGGAGGGATAGCGCCGCCAGCCGAGCGATCCTTACCGGTAGAGGTAGGCGAGCCAGGCGACGGTGACGAGCAGGCCGAGCAGGGTGACGACGACGCCGGTGGTGGTCATCGGGAACACGGGTTCGGCCGTGAGCACGGGTGTCATACCGGGAAGCCGTACGGCCGCGACCTTAACTGCTACTCTCGCGCCTCGAACACCATCGAGGTGGTGCGGTCGGCGTAGTCGAACGTCGGTTCGGTGCCGCGGTCGCCGGTGTACGCGAGTTCGAGCGGGTCGAGCAGCGCCTCGTACTCGGCGAGCGGGCGCGGCCACACGGCGGTCCCGGGCTGGCCGCCGGTGTGCTCGCACGCGAGCAGGACGCCATCGGGTGCGAGGACGCGCACGAGTTCGTCGGCAGCAGCCGCGACGTCGTCGGGGCGGACGTGCGAGAGCACGATCCACGACGCCACGAGGTCGAAGCTGTCGTCGGGGAACGGCAGGTCGTCGGCGAGGCCGGTGGCGAACTCCACGTCGGCGTAGAGCGCGTCGGCCCGGCCGACGGCGACCGCGTTCGGCTCGATGGCGACGGCTTCGTCGGCGCGGTCCGCGAACCAGCCGGAGAGCCGGCCGTACCCGCAGCCGATCTCCAGGGAGCGGTCGAAGCTACGGTCGTCGAGCGCGGCGTCGATGGCTTCGATCTCGTAGTAGATGCGCGCGCTGAGTTCGGGCCGGGTCGGCGAACCGCCGGCGAAGCCGCCGTCCTCGAACGTGACGAAGCCGTCCTCGTGGCGGTAGTCGGGCGACCACCGCGAGCCGGGGAACAGCCGCCCGAGCACGAACGGCGGCACCTGCTCGGGGTTCCGCAGCCCCTTCCGGAGGAGGTCGAGGCCGGTCACGTCGCCACCTCCGGTTTGATCGCGTAGCCGCAGCTACACGGCGCGTCGTAGCCTTCGAGGCCGTTGTAGTCGTAGGAGAACAGGCCGCGCTCGCAGTCGTGCTCGGCGGCGAACGTGTCGAGCGCGTCGTTGTTCCCGACGTGGCACGACGCGAGCAGGCCGCCGGGCGACAGCCACTCCCACGCGAGTTCGAACTCGAACAGCATCCCGCTCGCGGAGTGCAGCGAGTCGTGGAGGAAGAGGTCGACCGGACCGGCCTCGGGGAGCACGTCGGGGAGCGCGCGGTGCGGTCGGTCGGTGGTGAGGTGCCAGTGCTCGCGGAGGTCGTCGGGGAGTATCCAGCCGGGGTCGCGGTCGTCGGGGAGCCGGTGCGTGCCGGATTCGGCGCACGTCGGGCGCTCGCGCCGGATGAACTCGCCGTAGTAGTCGTCGACCACGACGGTCGCGGCGTCGATGGAGTGGAGGCCGCCGCGGTCGTTGGCGTCGAGCGCGAGCAGGATGGCGGCCGTCGAGACGCCGTGGTAGACGCCGGTCTCGACGACGGTGTCCGGCTCCCGTTTCCGCACGAGCGCGTAGAGCTTCGCGCACTCGTCCCGATGGGCGTCGTAGACGGACTCGTCCTCGGGGAGCGTCCGGTCGCCCTGGACGCAGATGTCGACGATGCGCCCGTCGAAGAACTCCTCGCGGAGGTCGTAGTACTCGGCCTCGTCGTCGAAGAACCGGTCGACGAACGCGTCGGTGGTGTCGTCTACCCTGCGGCGCTTCCGCCACGACACCTTCGGGTAGAGCACGTAGAACCACTTCCGCGCCGTCGGCTTCGCTGGCTCGGGGACGGCGGCGGCGGCGCGTTCCAGCAGCGTCATCGCCACCTCCGACGCGCCAGCGGCGCGTTCGGGTCACTGTCGCCCTCCCGACCGGTGGTCCCCGGACCCCGGCGTCGCCCGATGCCGTACGCTGGTTCGAAGCTGGGCATACCTGTTTGTCCACTAACTATCTTGACCAGCATTGTTAGTCGGTGGGCCGTCCGGGACGCCGGGCAGTAACGCCGCGTTTAGAAAACCGCATGACTGCGTTACGATATCCGCGTCGTCATCTTACGACGAGCCCCGTCGGAGCGGGTCGGTCCGGCTGGATGAGACGGAGAGGACGCGAGAAGCGATACGCTCGGATTTCGACGACTGCGTCGGGTTCGTCGAACGCTAACTATCATCCAACGACGGATGAATCCGGTCGTCAGTCCGCGTTCCGACGCCGAGACGCGGACGCTTATCAGGTGTGGCGGCCTACTCCCGTCCGTGACGCGAATCGGGTTCGTAGTCAACCCCATCGCGGGCATGGGCGGCCGCGTCGGACTGAAGGGTACGGACGGCAGGGTCGCGGAGGCGCGCGAGCGCGGCGCGGAGCCGCGCGCACCCGGCCGCGGCGTGGACGCGCTCCGGGCGCTCCGCGAGCGCGCGCCCGACGCCCGAATCGTGACGTGGGGTGGCGAGATGGGGGCCGAGGAGGCACGCGAGGCCGGGTTCGACCCCGAGGTGATCGGCGAGCCGGCGGGCGGCGAGACGAGCGCTGGAGACACCCGGGTGGCGGTGCGCGCGTTGGTCGGAGAGGACGTGGACCTCGTGCTGTTCGTCGGTGGCGACGGCACCGCGGTGGACGTGGCGGAGACGCTGGACGAACTCGACGCAGACGTTCCAATGCTCGGCGTGCCGGCGGGCGTGAAGGTGTACTCGTCGGTGTTCGCGGTGACGCCGCGCGCGGCCGGTCGGGTCGCCGCCGACTTCGACCGCGTCGAGGCCCGGGAAGTGAACGACATCGACGAGGACGCGTACCGTGCGGGCGAGGTGCGGGCGGAGCTGAAGGCGGTGGCGAACGTCCCGGTCGCGGACGACCTCCAGGGGAGCAAGCAGACCCATCGCGGCACCGTCGAATCGCTCGCCGAGGGCGTGGCCGAGGACGCCAGGTCCAGCCCCGGCGTGACGTACGTGCTCGGCCCCGGCTCCACCGTCGGCGCGATCAAGGCGGCCCTGGGGTTCGGCGGGTCGCCGCTCGGCGTGGACGTGTGGCGGGACGGCGAGGTGGTGGTCCGGGACGGGAGCGAGGCCGAGATACTCGACGCGCTCGGCGACGAGAACCGGGTCGTCGTCTCCCCCATCGGGGGCCAGGGGTTCGTCTTCGGGCGCGGCAACGACCAGGTCTCGCCCGCCGTAATCCGTCGGTCGCTCGTGGAGGTGGTGGCGTCCCGGTCGAAGCTCGACGACGTGGGTGTGCTCCGCGTCGACACCGGCGACCCCGACCTCGACGAGGAGCTACGTGGCTGGGTGAAGGTGCGCGTCGGCCGGTTCGAGCGCCGGATGCTCAAGGTGGTGTAGCCCGCGATGCACGGTGTCGCCCCCGACGCCTACGGCGGTGTAGCCCGCGCGGTGACGAACACGCGCCGCAGGCCGAACGCGAGGTTCGCGACGAGGAGCTTCGCCGTCTTGCCGCGCGGGTCGAGGTCGTCCCGGCGCACATTCGTCGACTCGATCTCGAACCCGGCGTCCGCGAACACGTCGCGGATGGTGTCGGGCGGGAGGTGGTAGCGGTGCGAGCCGTCGACCAGCGAGAGGCGCTTCCGGACCGGGGTCGGAGCGGTGAAGCCGTTCACCTCGCAGAGCGCGAGTCCGCCCGGTCGGAGTACGCGCCGGAACTCCCGCGCCATCCGCGACGGGTCGCGCGCGCTGGTGAGTCCGTGGACCGTGACGGCGAGGTCGAAGCTGTCGTCCGGGAACGGCAGCCGGCCGTGCGTCGACCGGACGCGGGTCACGTCGTCGTACCGGTCGGCGTGCTCGCCGGGCGGCAGCGCGACGACGCCCCGACCGATCCCATCCATACCGTTCAGCATGCTGGTGCCCGCGCTCACCTCCAGGACCGTCGCGTCCGTGAATCGCTCGCGGTCGACGCCGAAATCCTCGCGGAGCGACCGTCGACGCTTCGCGTCGTTCCATCGATACGTGGCCGCCTGGGCCGTGGCGCTCATCGTACCCGACCCCGGCTCTCGGAGGGATAGTAATGCGCTCGCTACGACACGGTTCGCAAGCTAGAGTGGTTAAGGTCCATTAGTGAAGATTAAGGTGGCCCGGCGACTGCGATAGACGTATGGAGACCAGGAAGGTCCAGCGGCTCGGTCCGTCGACGCTGGCGATGACGTTGCCCGCGGAGTGGGCGAAGGCGAACGACGTGGAGAAGGGCGACGAGGTCACCATCCGGCAGAGTGGCAAGGGGACGCTCACCGTCACTCCCGAGTCCGCGCGGAGCGAGGAGTCCGAGGCGACCATCCACGCCGAGAACTTCGACGCCGACGCCGTCGAGCGCGCCATCGTCGGGCAGTACGTGCTCGGGCGGCGCATCATCCACGTGCGGGCCGAGGACACTCTCGACAGCGAGCACATCAACGCGGTCTACAAGGCCGAGACCCAGCTCATGGGGCTCGGCGTCATCGAGGAGACGCCCGAGCGCATCACCATCCGGTGCTCCGTCGACCCCGAGGACTTCACGCTCGACAACCTCCTCGAACGCCTGGAGAACACCGGCTCGACGATGCGCGGCGAGGCCATCAAGGCGCTCGCCCACGGCAACCCCGACCTCGCGGAGCGCGCGCTCAACCGCGAGCGCCAGGCGAACAAGATATTCGTCCTCCTCCTCCGGCTCATCTTCACCGCGTACCAGAACCCGAACCTCGCCCACGCCGTCGGTCTCGACGACGGCTTCCCGCTCATCGGCTACCGGTCCGTCGCCAAGAACCTCGAACTCACTGCGGACAACGCCGAGGACATCGCGGAGATCGCACTCGACACGAGCGGCCACACGCTCGACGTGGACACCGCGACGATGCGCCGCATCCGCGAGTTCACCGACCAGGTCGACGATATCACGATGCTCGCCGTCGAGTCCGTCGTCGAGCGCGACTACGACCTGACCGTCGAGGTCCGGCGGCTGTTCGCCGAGATCGGCGACCGCGAGCACGAGATACTCACCGACCTCCCCGAGATGGAGAACGAGGACCTGCTCCGCGTGCGCGAGGTGCTGGTCGGCCTCCAGCAGACCGCACAGTACGCCATGCGGAACGCGGAGATCGCCGCGAACCTCGCGCTCACCGAGCAGTCCGACCACACGACGCTGGACTGACTACTCGACTTTCTCCACCCGCAGGGGGTTGCGGCACGCGACCCGCGCCGGGAACGCGGGATGCTCCGCGAAGTGCCACACGAGCATGTGGCGGCGCGACCCGGTGACGCCCGACCGCGTCACGTCCTCCGCGGTGAACTCGTCGGGTAGCCGGCCGAACAGGCGTTCGAGCGCGGCGAACGAGGGGAACGTCGCCGAGTTGCCCTCGGAGTCGGCGTTCCGCCGCGAGACGACGTAGCTGTCGTCCTCCCGGTGTTCGCCCGTGGTGCGCAGGAACTCCTCGCGTCTCGTGAGCGCGTCGTCGACGGCGTCGGCGAGCGCGGCCGCCGCCGAGCGCGTCAGCTCGTGGGTGTCGTCGTCGATCGCCAGAACGATGCGTCCGCCGTCCGTCGTCACGTCGAAGTCGCCGGTCTCGATGCTCTCGTCACCGTACGAGAACTCGATCCGGAGACTGGGTACTCCGCTGCATGCGCTCGGTTCGAGACCGCCCACCCACAAAAAGCTGTCTACCGGCGCGACGGTACGGACGCCCCCTCTTTATAAATGTACTAATTTGTAATATTTCGTAATTCTATGTACCCTTCAACTGCTTTACGAGGGTCCGGCGGCCGCTACGGCGTGGCCGGCCACGGATGCCGGTCGCCGAGGATGCCGCCGTCGTCCGTCGTCGTGGTGTTCGTGTTCGTGGTCGTGGTTCCGTCGTCACTGCCGCCGGACTCCGACCCGTCGTCGCTCGTGGCGGTGGTCTCGCCACCGTCGCTCCCGCTCTCGCCACCCTCGGCCTCGCTTGCGCCACCGTCGTTCGTCGCGTTCCCGGCCGACTCCCCGTTCCCGAAGATGTCCGTCTCGACGGTCTCCGTGTGCGTGAGCGGGTCGAACGGTACGCGGACCGTGCCGGCGACGCCGGTGTCGACGCGCCCGTGGAAGTCGATGCGGAGGTCGGTGACCTGGTCGTTCCGGAGGTGGGTCACCCACCAGTCGTCGAGCTTCGAGTTGTCGATGGTGGTGGTGATCCGGATCGTCCGCGTGTCGTGGGGCGGGACGACGTACTCTCGGTCGGTCCGGCCGTCGCCCACCGCCACGTCGTTCATCGTGACGTTGTACCCGAGTTCCGTGATCGGCACGGGCGTGGCCTTCGGGTTGTAGACGACGAACTCCATCCTGATCGCCGTCTCGTCGTCGGTCACGTCACCCCACGTCGCGCTCGTCCGGTTGACGTACAGCACGGGGTCCTCGACGCCGGGCTGGTTCGCGTCGACCTCGCGGGTGTCCGTCGAGTTGAACGACGACAGCAGGTCGGTCGTGACGGTCCGCTCGACGGACGGCGCTTCGAACGTGCGGCCGAGCAGCCCCGACCGCGCCCGCACGTCGATGCGCACGTCCGTCCGCTCCCCGTTCCGGACGTGGCTCGTCCACCACGCCGGGATGCGCTCGTTGGCCATCGCGGTCGTGAAGTTCACCGTCGAGTTGCCGGAGTCGATCCCGAGGCCGCGCTTCGTGCCGGTCGCCATCTCCACCTCGTTCATGCGGACGGTGTAGTTCACGGAGAGGTCGCCGAGTCGCGCGCCGACCGGGTTCGGGTTGTGGACGGCGAGGTCCGTCTCGATCTCCGTCGTCGTCTCGTTCACGTCCCCGAACGCGTTGTCGACGCCGACGACGCTCGGCACGCCGAGCACGCCGACGGAGAACAGCGCGCCGGCGGCGACGCCGAGTCCGAGAATGCCGACCAGCGCGATTCGTAAGATGCTCCCGAACAACAGCGACGTAACTCGCCCCATCTTGCCGGGAAGCGGACGCGCAGGCTCGGTAAACTTTGTGGCTTCGCCACCCGTGCCAGCGGACTGGTAGATCGGCCGCCGACGGAGCGAGTAGAATGAACTAAGTCCCGGCCGCCGGAACGCCAGGGCATGAGCACCGCGGAATCCACGGACATGGGACTCGGACTCGGGCTGGCGTTCGGCGCGCTCGCCGTCGGCGGCGCGCTCGTCTCGCTGTTGACCCCCGGCTCGGAGATCGCGGCGTGGGGCTTCGCCGCCGCGATGACGCTCGGCACGCTCGCGGTCGCCGCCATTCACGTCTACGGGTAACCCCGGAGCGGAGAGCGCTACCGCCGGAACGAGGTGCCCCGGACGGAACCGTTAAACGCGCGGCTCCCTTAGTATCACGGAGATGAGCGACTTCACCGATGAGGAACGACGCATCGTGGATCACCTCCGGGAGAGCGTCGAGTGCGGGGAGCGGTACTTCCGCGCGAAGAACATCGCCGAGAGCCTCGGGCTGTCCGCGAAGCAGGTGGGCGTGCGCCTCCCGCGTCTCGCCGAGAAGGTCGACGAGGTGGAGATCGAGAAGTGGGGTCGGTCGCGCTCCACGACGTGGCGCGTGACGCCCGGGTAATCGGCGGCTTTTTCCACTCCGCCGCGGAACTACGCGTATGACGGTCCGGGTGGAGCGAACGCTCGACGTGGACGTCCCGCCGGCGGACGTGTGGGCGTTCATCGCCGACCCCGCGAAGCGGGCGAGCGCCATCTCCGTCGTCGACTCCTTCGAGGAGACCGACGACGGCTACGTGTGGCACGTCCGGCTCCCCATCCCCGTCGTGAAGACGACGGTCCCCGTGACGACCCGGGACGTGGAGTCCGACCCGCCGCGGTACGTGAAGTTCGTCGGCCGGTCCTCCGCGCTCCGCGTCGTCGGCGAGCACGAGGTGACGCCGTCGAACGGCGGCACGCGGCTCGTCAACCGGTTCACTGTCGACGGCCGCCTCCCGGGCGTCGAGCGGTTCTTCGAGGGCAGTCTCGACGGCGAACTCGACAACCTGGAGCGCGCGCTCCGGGCCGACGCGACGGAGTGACGGGGCGAACGCTCAAGGTCGGGCGGCGAGTGCTCCCAGGTATGCAGCTCGCGCTCGTCCAGCTCGGCGTCGAGGGTGGAGACGTGGACGGCAACGTCGCTCGCGCGGAGACCGCCATCGCGGACGCGGCCGCCCGGGGCGTGGACCTCGTCGCACTCCCCGAGATATTCAACGTCGGCTACTTCGCGTTCGACGCGTACGAACGGCGCGCCGAGGCGCTGTCGGGGCCGACGCTGACCCGGATGAGCGACGCCGCCGCCGAGCACGGCGTCGGCGTGCTCGCCGGCACGATAGTCGAGGACCTCGCCGCGACCCGCGAGGCGGGCGACGCGCCGACGCCGGCCGACGACGGTCTGGCGAACACGGCCGTGCTGTTCGACCGCTCCGGCGACCGGCGCTCCGTCTACCGCAAGCACCACCTGTTCGGCTACGAGTCGGCGGAGGCCCGCATGCTCGTCCCCGGCGAGCGCGTCCCGGTCGCGGAGTTCGAGGGCTTCTCCGTCGCCACCACGACGTGCTACGACCTCCGGTTTCCCGAACTCTACCGCGAGTTCGCCGACGAGGGCGCGACGCTCGTGCTGGTGCCGAGCGCGTGGCCGTACCCGCGCGTCGAGCACTGGCGGACGCTCCCCCGGGCGCGCGCCATCGAGAATCTCTGTTACGTGGCGACGATTAACGGCGCGGGCGAGTTCGACGACGCCACCCTCCTCGGACGCTCCACCGTCCATGACCCGTGGGGGACGCCCGTCGCCTCGACCGACGACGACCCGGACACCGTCCACGCCGAGGTGTCGCCGGAGCGCGTCGACGCAGTGCGCGACGAGTTCCCGGCGCTCCGCGACCGGCGTCGGTGAACGCGACCTTTATCAGTGATGACGCCCAACCATCGCTCGCCGACGTACGACGCTTTTCTCGTCACACGTCGGCGAAAAACCGCGCCACGTCCACTCGTCCGGCCCGGCGGCGACGCCCCTTCCCGGCAGGGGCTTTCACCCGCGCTCTACCACCGTTCGCGGTTCCGCTCTCGTACCGACCGATCTTACTCCAGGCGCAGACCGGCGTGCCACCGGTCCACGCCCGCCTCCCGCTTCACCTCGTCCATCCGCGCCAGGAGTTTCACCGCGAGGCTCGCGGTCTCCGCCGCCCGCGACTCGCCCTCCGTCCGGAACTCGCCCGTCGCGCGGTTCGCGTACACCGAGCACACCGCCCCCGCGCGCAGGCCGTAGATGCCGGCGATGGTCATGATGGCGCTCGCCTCCATCTCGACGTTCGCCACGTTCGCCGCCCGGAGTTCGTCGACCAGCGTCTCGCTCCCCGCGGCCTCGAACCCCTCGAACCCCTCGCGGCCCTGGCCCGCGTAGAAGCTGTCCGCGCTCATCGTGACGCCGGTGTGATAGTCGTAGCCCAGTCGCTCCGCGGCGGCGACGAGCGCCGACACCACCTCGCCGTCCGCGACCGCCGGGTAGTCCTCGCGGACGTACTCGTCGCTCGTCCCCTCCTGGCGCACGCCGCCGGTCGTGATGACGAGGTCGCCGACCGCCATCTCGGGCTGGAGCGCGCCGCAGGACCCGACGCGGACGAACGTGTCTGCGCCGACGCGCGCGAGTTCCTCCACCGCGATGGCCGCCGACGGACTCCCGATACCCGTGGACGTCACCGAGATCGGCGTGCCGTCGTACGACCCCGTCACCGTCCGGTACTCGCGGTGGTGGCCTTGCTCCTCGGCGTCGTCCCAGAACTGCGTGATCTTCTCGACTCGCTCCGGGTTCCCCGGGAGCAACACCGCGTCCGCCACGTCGCCCTCCCCGACCTCCAGATGGTACTGCACGTCCGCGTTCGGGTCCTCGCTGTCGCCCGTCATGAGTAGGGGTGTTCCGTCGGCGGCGTGATATGCCTTCCCGTTCGAGCCGTCGAACGCTGCCTCGCGCCACGCCAGGCCGGACGGCGCGACTCCCACCGACCGCGTGACGGTCCGGCTCACCACCGTCTACCCGCTTCCGCAGGAGATTTCACGCAGGGACGAGTCGTATCCGGTATGAACGGCGTTCATCCGGGGCAGCGCGTCGCGGTTCTCGCGGACTCGCAGAACCTCTATCACTCCGGGCAGAGCATCTACTCGCGGAACATCGACTACTCGACGCTGCTTGACGAGGCGGTCGACGGCCGCCAGCTGACGCGCGCCATCGCGTACGTCATCAAGGCGGACTCCGAGGACGAACAGAGCTTCTTCGACGCGCTCGAGGAGATCGGGTTCGAGGCGAAGAAGAAGGACATCAAGACGTACGCGGACGGGTCGAAGAAGGCGGACTGGGACGTGGGCATGAGCCTCGACGCGGTGACGCTCGCCGACCACGTCGACGCGGTGGTGCTCTGCACGGGCGACGGGGACTTCGCGCGGCTCTGCTCGCACCTGCGCCACGAGGGCGTGCGCGTCGAGGTGATGGCGTTCGGCGAGTCCACCTCGGAGGACCTCGTCGAGGCGACGGACGAGTTCACGGACCTGAGCGAGGACGAGGACAGGTACCTGCTGTAGCCGACGCTCGCACGCCGGCTACCGCCCGACTACCGGATGATGTCCGCGATGCGGCGCGGCTCGCCGCCCAGATCCGGGTTCTTCTCGACGATCTGCAGCACCTCGTGGTCGGTGACGTCCACGTACGGCTTCTCCGTGGCCTCCTCGATGAGCGCCTTCTTCAACCTGAACTCCGTGCCCTCGTACACCACGTCCACGCCGTCGTCGTCGAAGGAGAGGACCGTCATGGGAGAAACTCCGGGACGCACGAACATAAGCTCCGTGTCTGACGCCCGTCAGACGCGCTCTCGCGGGATTTATAGGGTCTCGGGAGCATGGGAGTTCTGTGCTCGGCTCGGACCCACTCGAAACGCTGGAGATACCCGACGGCACCACGGTCGAGGAACACGATCTCGTGACGGAGGGCGACGTGCTCGTCGGCGGCCAGTCCACCGTCGAGTTCGGCGTGCGCGGCCGGAACGTGCTCGGCGGCGAGCGCGTCAGGTTCGGCGGCGACATCGAGGCCGACGGCGACTGTCGGCTCGACATGTGGTGTACCGTCGCCGGGAACGCGCTCGTCGGCGAGGACGCCTACCTCGGCGAACGCGTCCACCTCGACGGCCGGCTCATGGTCTCCGGCGACCTCGACATCGGCGACGACGTGACCATCGACGAGGGGTTCGAAGCCAACGGCTGGATCGTCATCCGGAACCCGATGCCGACCATCGTGTTCCTGTTCATCTACCTCTCGCAACTCCTGCGCCTCGGCGAGGACGACGCCGCCCAGGAACTCGTCGACCACATCTCCGCCGACGGCGGCCACGACCCGCTCCGCATCCCGCGGAACGCCCACGTCTCGGACGACGCGTGGCGCGTCTCCACGCCCGCCGTCATCGGGAGCGACTGCCGGCTCCACGGCAACATCCGCGCCCGCGACATCGAGACCGGCGCGGACAACAACGTGTTCGGCAGCCTCCGCGCGCAGGACGACATCCACGTCGGCCGCGGCACGAAGATCCACGGCGACGTGACGACGCGGACCGGCAACGTCACCATCGCCGAGGACGCGACGGTGCTCGGCGACGTGTCCGCGAGCGACGTGGAACTCCATCCGGACGCGGCCGTCGACGGCGCGATCCGGGCGAGCGGGCAGATGAGCCTCTCGCAGGCGTTCGAGCGCGATCCCGAGTGACGGGATCGTCGCGCGCCGTCAGCCGTCCGTCGCGTTCTCCACGGGCTCGTACGCCAGCCGCACGTCGTCGCCAGTGATCACGACCACCGCGTCGCCGTGCCCATCGCTCACCCGCCAGGTGAACGACTCGGTGACGGTTCGGCGCGACCCCTCGCCGTCCGGCACCTCCGCCTCGACGCGGAGCGAGTACGGTCCCCGGCGCGCGGCCACGTCCCCGACGGTCAGGGTCCGGCCCTCGGGGAGCTTCCCGGTGCGGTCGAGCAGTTCCACCTCCACCTCCGGCATTCCACAGGGCGGCGTCACGTTCCGGCACGCCGGCTTCTCGGTGTACGTCACGTCGAGCCGATAGCCGACGGTGTCGTTCACCCGATTTTCGACGCGGAGGTCGCGCGGCTCCGAGACGGTCTTCGAGGGATCGTCGCCGACGTACGGGAGTCGGACGGTCGTGGTGGGTCGGGTCGTCGTGGTGGTCCGCGTGGCGACGCCTTCGGTCGAGTCGAACGTCGCTCCCGCCTGCGTCGTGACCTGGACGCGCTCCGGCGGGTCGCCGTGGACGCGCACCAGAAGGGTCTCGACCGTGATGTCGTCGGTCCCCCCTCGGCTGGAGTCGTTGATACGCAGCCGAAGGGTGTCGTCCGCGCGCTCGGTGGACTCAACGCGGTAGTCGGGCGCCGACGACGCGGGGAACTCCTGTATCACGACCAGGTACGACTCCTCGAAGGAGGTGCTGGCGACGAAGGCTTCCGCGTCGTCGTCCAGAACCTCGCGGTCGAACCGGTCGGCGTCCGACCCGGAGGCGACGACCGTCACGTAGCGCTGCGAAGAGCCGGACGCCCCCTCCGGGTACGCTACTCCTCCCTCGACGGCGGGCGCGTCGTGGCCCCCGTGGTCGAAGACGTACGTCTCGTACGCGGGCTGAGTGGGCTGGCTGGTCTCGGTGGTCGGACCGTCACCCGCCACCCCGCCGAGACAGCCGGCGAGTGCGAGGATGAGGGCACAGCCCAGCACTACGCGTAGCGTCATGGCGGATACCTCGGTCGCCGTCGCCATAGACCTTGTCGAGGCTCAAACAGGGACTTGACCGACCGCGGCGAGGCGACGTGAGCCGGCGGACCGCCGAACCTGGGCGGAACTCTAGAACCACTCCGGTCGGACCCGGAACCCAGTCCGAGGACTCTCCGGCCGAATTCTGATAGCTTCTTGAGAAATTTCCTTTTGGGGTGCGGTGGAAGCCCGAGCCGTGCCTCGCGCACTGATCGACCCATGGTAGACTACGATTCGACCGCTGACGACCGCGAAGCGAACTCGAACCTGCGCCTCGGAACGACGCGCCGGAACGTCCTCGCCGGCGTCGGCGCGCTCGCCGCGCTCTCCACGGGTGCGGCCGGCGCGGCCGCGCTCGACGGCGACGAGGACTCGGACGACAGCCGGACCGTCCCGTTCACGGTCCGCGTCGAGAACGTCTCGCAGCCCGACACCCTCCGGACCACCGCGGACGGCGACATGAGCGCACAGGCGGTTCCCGTCTCGCCGGGCGCGTTCGCCGTCCACGGCGACGCAGAGCCCATCTTCACGCCGGGCGAGCCGGAGCGCGACAACGGCCTGGAGGAACTCGCGGAGGACGGGATGCCCGGCAGGCTCGCCGAGCACCTGAAGAACCAGTCCGACGTCCGGCAGGCCGGCGCGTTCGCGACGCCGGTCGGCGCGGACGACCCCGGCCCGCTGACGCCCGGGAACGCCTACGAGTTCATGGTCCAGGCCAAGCCCGGCGACCGGCTCTCCTTCGCCTCGATGTTCGTCCCGTCGAACGACGTGTTCCTCGCGCCCGACGCCGACGGCCTCCCGCTGTTCGAACACGACGAGGAGGCCGTCTCCGGCGACGTGACGGACTGGATCGACCTCTGGGACGCCGGCACCGAGATCAACGAGGAGCCCGGCGTCGGCGAGAACCAGGCCCAGCGCCAGCGCGGCGCGAACGTCGGCCTCGTCGAGCGCGGCACCGTCGCCCGCATCTCGGACGTGAACGGCTACGACTACCCCGGCCCGTCCGACGTGATCGCCGTCACCGTCGAACCGGAGTCGGAGACGTAGCCGTCGATTCCGACCCCCGCTCCCGCCGCCCGTCCCCCGACTCCCGCCGCTCGTCACCCGCTGACGCCCGTTCGACCCGCGACGCGACCGGGAGAGCTAAACCCTCTCCGTGAGAGCACATCGCACACGGACGGCAGATGGAGAAGGCACTGTGGTACCTGTTCGCGGGCACGCGCGGCGGCGAGAACCGCGTGCGCATCGTCCGCGAACTCGACGACCGCCCCCGGAACGCCAACCAGCTCGCGGACGAACTCGACATCGACTACAACACCGTGCGACACCACCTCGACATGCTCACCGAACACGACGTGGCCGAGACCGGCGACCAGGAGTACGGCAAGCTCTACTTCCTCACCGACCGCTTCGACCACCACCGCGAGGCGTTCGAGCGCATCACCGACGAGGTGGAATGATGGCGGGGATGACCGACACCATGCTGTACGCCTCCGTCCTCTCCGGCGTCAGCGTCGCGCTCCTCCTCGGCCTCGCCTGGGTGTGGCTCCGCAACTACCGCACGTTCGGCTCCACGCTGACCCTCGGCCTGCTCGCGTTCGCGGTGGTGTTCCTCGTCGAGAACCTCGTCGCCATCTACTTCTTCTTCAGCATGGGCATGCTGTACGCCGGTTCCGAGGCCGCGCAGACGACCGTGCTCGTGATGCGGGCGCTGCAGGTGGTCGCGCTCGGGTTCCTGACCTACGTGACGATGAAGTGACTGCGTGGGTTGCGCTTCGGTGGTGTTCGCAGATTTTGATTCGGCCCGTTTGACGCGACTGCTACAGCTGCTTCATTTCCGAAAGCCCCTGGGCTTTCATTCCCGACCCGTCGTTCGTCGTACCGAGCTACGAAGGGCCGGTTTCGGCACGGCCGCTTATAAACGAACGTCGATTTCGATCGTGAACCGGCGTTCTGGCGGCCGAGACGCCGGCTCTACCCCTTTATATACTCGCGTTCGAGCTTAAAGGAGCGTTACGCCAGGGAGCCATCCACCCTTGCGGCACCCGACCTACCAACCGACAGGGCGGGAATGAAAGGGGCTGGTGCGGTCCGAGAAGCCGGGCGAAGCGCGCAACGAGCGGGTGGCGCGACCGCAGGGAGCGCCCCGCGACCGGAGCGCGCCAGGGGCTTTCGAGGCGGAAGCAGCAGTGGCGGATTCCATTCGACCGGCCTTGGAAACCCACCGACTACCTTGGTTTCCACTCCGAGAACCGAAACCCAGTTCCCCCGGACCCACCAATCCAGAGCCAAGAATGATCTCCATCGCGCTCGCGGGGAAGCCGAACGCGGGCAAGTCGACGTTCTACCAGGCGGCGACGATGGCGGAGGTGGACGTGGCGAACTACCCGTTCACGACCATCGACGCGAACCGCGGGGTGAGCCACGTGCGGACGCGGTGTCCGTGTCTCGACCGCGAGGAGCGCTGCGGCGACGAGAACTGCCGCGGCGGGAAGCGGTACGTCCCCATCGAACTCCTGGACGTGGCGGGGCTGGTGCCGGGCGCGCACGAGGGCCGGGGGCTGGGCAACCAGTTCCTCGACGAGCTGACGAACGCGGACGCGATCATCAACGTCGTGGACGCGTCCGGCGCGACGAACGCGGAGGGCGAGCCGGTCGAGGTCGGCAGCCACGACCCCCTGGACGACGTGGATTTCGTCGAGACGGAACTCGACCTCTGGCTGGCGAGCATCGTAGAGCGCAACTGGGAGTCCGTGGAACGCCAGTCGCGCTCGCCGGGGTTCGACGTCGAGGAGGCGCTGACGGACATGCTCACGGGCCTCGGCGCGACCGAGGCGGACGTGGCGGCGGTCCTGCGCGAACTCGACTACCCCGACGACCCCCTCCAGTGGGCGGACGACGACCGCGAGGCGCTGGCGCGACTCCTGCGAGAGCGCACGCTCCCCATCGTCGTCGTGGCGAACAAGGTGGACGAGGCTCCCGCGGAGAACGTCGAGCGCCTCCTCGACCTCGACCGGCCCGTCGTTCCCGCGACCGCGCAGGGCGAACTCGCGCTCCGCCGCGGCGCGCAGGCCGGGGTCATCGACTACGACCCCGGCGACGAGACCTTCGAGATCCTCGGCGAGGTCGGCGACGATCAGCGCGCGCTCCTCGACGCCCTCCGCGACGCCACGGCCGAGTACGGCGGCACCGGCGTGCAGCAAGCTCTGGACCACGCCGTCTACGACCTCCTCGACCACGTCACCGCGTACCCCGTCCAGGACGCGAGCAAGTGGACCGACGCCAAGGGGAACGTCCTCCCCGACGCCTTCCTCCTCCCGCGCGGCTCCACGCCCCGCGACCTCGCGTACGCCGTCCACTCCGACATCGGCGACGGCTACCTCCACGCCGTCGACGCCCGCGCCGGCCGCGAGATCAGCGACCAGTACGAACTGGAGGAGGGCGACGTGGTGAGGATCGTCAGCACCGCGAAGTAGGGTTCCGGAAGCGGTTGTCGTCGGGACGACTACTGCTGGCGTCTCCGAAAGCCCCCGGTCGCTCGACCCTCCGGGCACCGACGGACTCGCTCCGCTCGTCCGTCGAGGTCCCGTTCGCTCCCTTCGGTCGCTCACTCCTTGCAGTGCTTGCGTCGTCCGGGAGGGTTCGACCGCCCGGCCCCTTTCGATTTCCCGCCCGGAGTGGCTGGTCGAGCTGGCACGAGCCGCCGGCCGGTCAGTCGTCGTCGCGGTACTCGTCGGCGAGTCGGACGAAGTTGTCGAGGGTGCGGCGGGCGGTCACGTCGGCGAACGAGTGGTCGTCCTCGGCGAACCCGAAGTCGTCGGCGACGCGCGGGAGCAGGGCGTCGGTGAACTCGGGGTGGTACTGGACGGTCCAGACGGGCCGATCGCGGTGGCGGGTTCCGAGGTGCGGGTAGTAGTCGGCGGCGGCGATGGGTTCCATGCCGTCGCCGGGTTCGACCACGTGGTCGCCGTGGACCGCGGGGACGACGGGCGCGACGCCGTCGAACAGGGGGTCGGCGGCGAGGTCGGCGCGGACGAGTTCGGCGGTGAGGCCGCGATGCTCGACCGCACCGCCGAGCGCGTCGTTGACGAGCTGGTGGCCGAAGCAGACGCCGAGCGTCGGGATCCGGCGCTCGACGGCCTCGCGGACGAGCGCCGCCTCGTCGTCGATCCAGGCGCGGTCGTCGCGCTCGTAGACGCCAGCGGTGCTGCCGCTCACGACCACGGCGTCGACGCCGTCGAGGTCCGGACGGCCGCCCCGCGTCGGGTAGTCGTACACCTCGGCGTCGCCGAGCAGGCCGGCGAGCGCGTCCACGAAGTAGCGGTAGTCGGCGTCCACCTCGTTCGCCAGCACGAGTACCATCGCGTGAGCGTTCCAGCCGCAGGATAAAAGCGTTACCGCGTGGCCGGTCGAGCGACCGACCGCGCGTCGGCGCACGGGAATCGATTACGCGCCGACCGACGAGTTGCCGGTCGCGTTCGTGGCGTTCATCGACTCGTTGCCCGTGGTCTCGTTCGTGGCGTTGCCCACCGACTGCTCCACGACGACGAACGCGTCGTCGGTGACGGGCGAACCGTTAGCGACGTACGGGTCGTCGGCCGCGGGGAAGTCGTACGTCTCGTTGGCGTTCGTGTCGCGGTGCGGCATCGCGATGAGCTGCTGGCTCTCGTTGATCGGGGGATCGAGCACGATCGTCACGTTCTCGTGCGCGCCCGGTTCGAGGTACGAGGAGTTCCCGATGACCGCGCCGAACGTCTCGTTCTCCGCGACGTGGATGACGACGAACCCGCCCTCCGGGAGCGACGTGTTGTTCACGTACACGGCCGACCCGTTCGAGGACTGGTCGACGAACGTGACGTTCGCGGTCGCGTTCGCCGCCTGCGTGTCGTTGCCCATCGTCTCGTTCGTGTCGTTGCCCGTCGCGTTCGTCTCGTTGTCCTGGATCGCTACCGTCGAGTCCGTGGCCGTCGGCGTCGAGCCGGTCGTCGCCACCGCCCCGACGGCGGCGACGCTGACTGCGACGAGAGCCGCTACGACCACGACCGCGAGTGATGCTTTGCGTGTCATCTCCGTCCTTCACTGCGGCGAACTCGTGCATAAACGCCTGATTCCGTTCCGACAGTGTTTCATCGAGTCCGCGCCGGTAGCCAATCTGTTCAACTCGACAACAGTAGCTTACCCGGAGTCGCCGGCCCCGAGACGGCGCGGCCTCCGGGCGTCTAGGCGGTCGTTCACGGCCGGCGGCCGTTCCGAGCCGAACGCGACGATTCAGACGCGTGGACGCGCCTGCGACGGTTCGGGTCGTCGCCCTCCTGCGATAAGCACCGTATTCTCCTACTCGGGCGCGGTCGCCACGACCGCTCCGACGTCCTTCTCGACGAGGAGTTCCCCGTCCTCGAACCGGTCGGCGAACGCGCGGTGGAGGTCGGGCGCGAGCGACTCGTCCACGTCGTCGCGCGAGAGCACGTACCGCACCAGCGGCTCCACCTCGGTGACGCGGAGAGCGTCGTCGAGCCGCCGGATCTCAACGGACTCGAAGTGGGGTTCGAGCTGCTCGCGGCCGTTCTCCAGCGTGAACTCGACGCCGCGGTGCAGGAACTCGCCGAGCACTTCGGCGACGACGTCGTAGACGAGCGCCATGTTGTCCTCGCCGTTGGTGGTGGCGTAGAGCCGGCCGCCGGGGCGGAGCACGCGCCGGAGGTCGGCGATGGCGGCGTCGCGGTCGGGCACGTGATAGAGCATGTGGTTCGCTGTCACGGCGTCGAACGCGCCGTCCCGGAACGGGAGGTTGGCGGCGTCCGCGACGGCGAACGCGTAGCCGGCTCCCGCGGCGTCGCGGGCGTCCGCGACCATCCCCGGCGAGAAGTCCGAGAGCGTCACCGACCAGCCGTCGGGGACGCGGTCGGGCACGTCCGCCCACACGTCGCCGGGACCGCAGCCGACGGAGAGTACGCGGGCGTCGTCGGGGAGGTCGAACTGGTCGAACTGCCAGTCGCGGAACGGGGTGTCGGCGGTCGAGTACGCCGCGTGGAGCGCCTGCCGGTCGCGGAGGTTCGACGCGTCCGCGTACTGCTCGGCGAGCGCGTCCGAGTCGTCGAGCCAGTTCGTCATCGGGTTGGGGGAGTCGCGCCGTCGGGAAATAGCTTGCCTCCGGGTCGGCAGTGCTCGGGAGATGGCGCGTCCGGCGTCGCGCTCGGTCGGTGGACAAACCGGGAAGTAATCCTAACGATATCGGACGTAACGGGCGGGAAGGCTTCTTTCCGAGTTCGTCGAACGTGTGGGCATGGGGAGGGAGGACCAGCACGCGGTCGTGCTCGCCGCTGGCGTGGGGAAACGGCTCCGTCCGGTAACTGAATCGACGCCGAAGACGCTCGTGGAGGTCGGCAACCAGCCCATCCTCGAACACATCTGTGACGCGCTCGACCGGACCGGCTACCGGTCGGTGACGATGGTGACGGGGTACGAGGCGGAGTCGGTACGGGAGTTCTGCCGGTCGGAGAACCGGCTGTCGTTCGAGTTCGTCCACAGCGACGCCTACCGGACGACCAACAACCTCTACTCGCTGTGGCTGGCCCGCGACCGGCTCCGCGACGGGTTCACGCTCGTGAACTCCGACACGCTGTTCCCGGCGGCGAGCCTGCGTCGGCTCGCCGCGACCGACGGGTCGGCGCTGCTGGTGGACGCGGAGAAGGAACTCGGCGACGAGGAGATGAAGGTCCGGACGGACGCCGACGGCCTCGTCGACATCGGCAAGGACCTCCGCGGGCCGTCCGGCGAGTACATCGGCGTGAGCAAGTTCGACTCCGACGGCGCTGACGCGCTGGTGGGCGAACTCGACGCGTTCGTCGAGGCCGACCGCACCGGCGAGTGGTACGAGGCGGCGTTCCGCGAGGTGTTCGACGAGGTGGACGTGGGCCTGGTCGAGGTCGACGGCGACTGGATCGAGATCGACGACCACGACGACCTCCGGGCGGGCAGGCGGATGTACAGCGAGGTGACCGCGGACTGAGCATGCTCCGGCGGCTCGCGGGGTCGCTGCTCTCGCTCGTCGCGCACCGGCTGGCGTACCTCGTGCCGCGCGACGACCGCGTGTGGGCGTTCGGCTGCCGCGGCGGCGAGGGGTTCGAGGGGAACGCGAAGTACCTGTTCCTCCACGTCGCGGCGCGCGACGACCTCGACGTCCGGCCGGTGTGGGTGTCGGAGAGCGCGGAGACGGTCGCCGAACTCCGCCGGCACGGCTTCGAGGCTTACCGGGCGGGCAGCGCCCGGGGACTGCTCGCGCTGCTCCGGGCGCGGTACGCGTTCGTCACCGGGAGCTTCACCGACCTGCCGCTGTGGCCGACGGGCGGCGCGACGGTGGTCCAGCTCTGGCACGGCGTGCCGCTGAAGCGCATCTCGGCGGACGCCCCCTCGTTCGCCGACCTGTCGCTCCCCGAGCGGCTGTCGCGGCTGTACGTCTACCGGCAGTTCGACCGCGTCGCCGTGACGGCCCGGCGGTTCACGGACGCGTTCCGCTCGGCGTTCGGCGTCGGTCCGGACCGCATCGTCCCGACCGGCTACCCGCGCAACGACGCGCTGTTCGGAGCGGTGCCGGGCTTCGACGTCGGCCAGGACCGGGCGCTCCACGACGAGATCGCGGGCGTCGACGGGCCGACGCTCGCGTACCTGCCGACGTACCGGGACGACGGTCGGCCGGCCGCGGACGCCGTGGACTTCGCGGCGCTCGACGAGTTCCTCGGGTCGCGGGGCGCGACGCTGCTCGTGAAGTTCCACCCGTTCGAGCGACCGGACGTGGACGAGGGCGAACTCGACAACGTCCGGCTGCTCCCGCCGGGGTTCGACGTGTACCCCGCGCTCCGCCACGTCGACGCGCTCGTGACCGACTACTCCTCGATCTACTTCGACTACCTCCTGCTCGACCGGCCCGTGGTCTTCTACGCCTACGACCTCGACGAGTACCGCGCGAACCACGGGTTCTACCTCGACTACGAGTCGTACGCGCCGGGGCCGATAGCGACGGACTTCGACGGGCTGATCGACGCCCTCGACGGATGTATCGACGGCGCGGACGGCTACGCCGACGAGCGCGCGGCAGTTCGGGGCGAGGCCTTCGACCACGCCGACGGGAACGCCGCCGCTCGGGTGGTGGAGCGCGTGGCCGGCGTGCCGCCGCCCGCCGACGACGGGCGCCTTCCGACCGACGACGAGGGAGCCTCCGGTCGGCGTGCGGCCGGCGACCGAGCGGCCGCCGACGCGGGCGGGCGGGACGCCCGCTACTCGTCGCGGTAGCCGAGGTGGCGGAGCTTCTCGGCGACAGCGTCCTCGTCCGGTCGCGCCGATTCGACCCCGCCCTCGTCCGCCCGGAGGTCCGCGGGTCGGTCGGTGGCCGGCTCGTGCTCGCCGGCGTCGCTGGCGGCCGTCTCGTACCACGGCACGACGTGGAGCGACGGGAGCGGCATCCGCGGCGGGTGACCGTAGACGCCCCACTCGCCGGCGGCGTTGCCGTGGTCGGCCGTGATGGCGACGCGGTCCGCGTCGAGGTTGTCGAGCAGGAGTCCGACCTCGTCGAGGACCCGCCGGAGGTTGCCCCGGTAGGCGGCCCAGAGCCTCTCGCGCGAGAGACTGCCGTCGCGGAGCTGGTCCCAGGCGTGGCCGGGCTCCCAGCCGGTGTCGTCGCGCCGGAACCGCGAGTCGATGTCGGGGTCGGAAAGCGACGGGAAGTGGGGCTGCATGTAGTGGACGACGAGTCGGTCGGGGTCGAGCCGGCGGCCGGCGTCGATCGCGCGGTCGGTCACCGCCCGCGGCGGGATGGTGCCGACCTCGTCGTCCCACGCGTACCGCCACACCTCGTCGAGCAGCAGGAAGTCGTCGGCGTCCAGGGTCTCCCCCGTGTAGGGGTTGGCGGTGACGTGCGCCGTGCGCGCCGTCTCGTCGCGGTGCTCGGGCGCGAACGTCCGCCGGAGCCACTCCCGGGACTGGCTCGCGGGCGACGCCGCCCGCCCCGGCGAGTCGAGGAAGTCGTAGTCGGCGGCGACCTCCGCCAGCAGGTCGGTGCGGCAGCCGTCGAGCACGACGAGCGCGTCCCACTCGCGGTCGTACACCGTGGGCGCGAGCCGCCACGCCGCGTCGATCCGCCGCAGCCCCCCGACGTACAGCTCCCGGGCGCTCTGCCGGAGCGCCGTCCGCGGGCCCTCGCGCTCGAACCGGTCTACCGTCTGCCGAATCCAGTCGCTGACTGTCACGCTCCCCCTCCGCGCCGTAGGTTCGACGCGCGGCGGCGTATAGCTTCGGGACGGCCGGCAGGCGGTGCTCGCGCGGTCGGCCGGCCGTCCGCGCCCCGGCCGGACCGCCGACAGACGCCGAACGCCGGCCGGGCCGTTATATCATTACGTCTGGAAACGTAATGACTTGAACGGGCGAACGCGTTCGCCTTTTAAATCATCGGTGGGAGAGCGATCCCCGAACGATGGCGCTCCGGGCAGCCCCGTTCCGATTCGAGACGGTCAGCCGGATCCGACGGCCGTGACGACGCCGATCCGAGCGCCGAGCCGCGGGCGTCACACCGGAGTATTATGCCCGATGCCGCCGAACTACCGGGCACAGATGGGGGTGGAGAACACGAGCCGGGGCGTCGCGCCCGCGTTCCGCGAGGGCGGCGTCGCCGGAGTCGTCAGAGCGATTTACAACGGCGTCGTCCGGCCGCGTCTGCCGTCGAAGATCGGGGTGTTCAACAACGTCGCGGCGCGGCGGGTGAAGCTGTTCGACGCGACCGACGAGTTCCCGGAGTACGAGGCGACGATGCTCGACGCGCTCCGGGCGGCGGTCGAACCGGGCGACGAGGTGGTGGTGGTCGGCGGTGGGTACGGCGTCTCCAGCGTCGTCGCCGCCCGCCGCGCCGGTCCCGATGGGCGCGTGACCGCGTTCGAGCCGGCGCGCGAGCGGTTCGCGTACATCGACGAGACCGCCGCGCTCAACGGCGTCGCCGACCGCGTGGACGCCCGGCGGGCGCTGGTCGGACCGGCGGTGAAGGTGGACGGCGACGGCGCGGGGGCCGACCGGGTGGCCGCGAGCGACCTCCCCGACTGCGACGTGCTCGCGCTCGACTGCGAGGGCGCGGAGGCCGAGGTGCTCCGCGCCGCCGAGGTGGAGCCGAGGGTCGTCGTGGTGGAGACCCACGACTGCTTCGGGACGCCCGAAGCGGAGACCCGCGACGCCCTCCGGGAGCTGGGCTACGAGGTCGTGGAGCGCGCGGACGACGAACCCGAGCGCGGCATCTACGTGCTGACGGCAGCGCCGACCGACGAGTAGCCGCGGAGCCGCGCCCCGAATCGCTACTCGGTCCGGGTGGCGACCTCGATCACGTTCCCGCCCACGCCGTACGGCTTGTAGTAGACGCCGTCGATGGCGTAGCCGAGCCGCACCAGCGTCTCGTTGGCGCGCCAGCCGGGCGTCCCGTACTGGCTGTGGGTCTCCACGACGACCTGCCGGGGCCGGGGCGCGTCGTCGGCCGCGAACCCTTCGAGGACGGCCACCTCCGCGCCGTCGCAGTCGAGGACGAGCACGTCGTGGGCCGGGAGGTCGGCCGGGGCGACCACAGGTGCCGTCGAGGACCCCCGGACGTCGACGGCGGTCCCGACGATGGCGTGCTCGACCCGACCGTCGACGCCGTTGAGCAGCAGCGTCTCCTCGACCACCTCCCGCCACTCGTCGCCGCCCTCGTAGGTCGTGACCGTCCCGTCCGCGCCGGCGGACTCGGCGGCCACGACCGACGCAACGCCCTTTCCGCCCCCGACGACGACCACGTCGTCGCCTCGCTCGACGGTGGTCCGGACGGCGCGGAGCAGCTCCGTCTTGTAGTCGGGGACGTGGTCGATGACGTCGAACAGCCGCGGTGCGCGCGCGACGTACCCGTTGTAGAGCCCGAGCTTCCGGGGGAGGCGTGGCCGGACCACCCGGTTGTAGCCGCGCTTGAGGTATCGGGTGACCGCCGACCGGTCGAACGGCGACCCCTCCCCGCGCCGGTAGCCGGCCGAGCCGGGCATGGGAGGACAGTCGACGGGCGCGCCCGTTAATGGTTCGACCGTTTCCACCCGACAGCACGCCACCGAGTCCGCGACGGCCCGGCGCGGACGGGGCCATCGACGGCGTTCCCGGGGAAAGGCGTTTCCGGGCCGGCGCGAAACCCGACGAGACGAGATGCCCGACGGGTTCGCGCTCCCGATCGACGAACCGCAGCCGAGCCAGCTCTACCTGAACGGCCGGAAGCTGGCGCTGGCGTGCCGGTGGTTCGACTTCGACGACCCCGACTACGATCCGATCCCCGTCCGCGAGGTCGACGGCGAGTGGGTGCTGCTCGACGGCCACACCCGCGCGTTCCTCGCGGCGGTCGCGGGTGCCGACACCCTCCACGCCGTCGAGACCGACGAGGACCTACCGATGGGCGTCTACCGCGAGTGCGTGCGGTGGTGCCGGAACGAGGGCGTCACCGAGGTCGCGGACCTCGTGGGGCGTGCGGTGAGTGCGGAGACGTTCGAGGAGGAGTGGGTGGCGCGGTGTCACGCCGTCGGCGACGAGGGGACGGAGGCCGGCGAGTAGTCACGCGAGCGGCCGGAACCAGACGGCGGCGACGAGGAGCGCGAGGAACACGTACGAGCCGCGCACGAGCAGCATCGTGGCGAGTTCGGGATCGGCACGACGGGCGACGACGGCGACCACCGCGAACGCGGCGACGGCGACCGCGCTGCTCGGCGGGAAGGGGCCGGCGGCGGCGAGCGCGAGCACTCCGAGCAGCGCGAGCGCCATCAGCCCGAAGGCGACGGAGCGGGCGCGCGCCGGGCCGAGGACGACCGCGACCGTGCGCTTCCGGATGGACCGGTCGTAGTCGTAGTCCTGGGCGTCGTCCACGACCTTCACGCCGGCGAGCAGCAGGAGGAACACGGCCGCGAAGCCGAGCGCGACCGGGTCGAGCGCCAGCGTCTGCACGTAGTAGCCGCCGAGGATGGCGAGCGCGATGCCGGCCGGGTAGCCCGCGGTCGCGCCGACGGGGTTGGTGTCGAGCTGGGGCGCGTGGAGGTAGCCGATGAACCACGTCGGGAGCACGAGCAGGGCCGCACCGGGGCCGACGAACAGCCAGAGCGCGACGACGCAGACGGCGAACGAGCCGGTCGCGGCGGCGAGCGCGACGCCGCAGCCCCACCGCGTGAGCGGGTGGTCGTCGTCCTCGCCGCGGACGTGGAAGTCGACGTAGCCGTCCTTGACGTGCGCGGTGTAGACGGCACAGAAGATGGCCGTGACGTGGAGGAGACCGGCGGGGATGGCGAAGCGGCCGGCGAGCACGCCTCCGAACAGCGACGAGGCGAGCGGCGGCAGCATGAACACCGGGTGGACCTGCGACGCGAGCGCACGAACGACTGTCCTCGCGCCCCGTCCCCCGCGAGCGACCCCCATGGGTGGGGTGACGCACGCGGCGTTCATAACTCCCGGGGCGGGCGCGAGAGGCGGAGCGGGCCGGGAGCGGCTACCGGACGGCGCGCGTCGCCTCGCGCATCGCGTCGACGGCGGCCTCGATCTCGTCCATCGAGGTGGCGTAGGAGATGCGGGCGTAGCCCGCGCCGCGCTCGCCGAACGCCTCGCCGGGGACGACGACGACGCCGCGGTCGATGACCGCCTCGACCCAGCCGTCGGGAACCTCGGGCATGACGTAGAACGCGCCCTCGGGCGTCGGTACGTCGAGGCCCATGTCGACGAGCGCGTCGAGGAGTACGTCGCGGCGCTCCTCGAACGCGGCGACCATCTCCTCGACGGGGTCCTGCGGGCCGGAGAGCGCGGCCTCCGCGGCGTACTGGGCGGGCGCGGAGGCGCAGGCCTGGACGTACTGGTGGACGCGGAGCATGCGCTCGATGCGGCGGTCGGAGGCGACGACCCAGCCGAGCCGCCAGCCCGTCATCGAGTACGTCTTCGACGCGGCGTTGACGAGGACGACGTTGTCGGACTCGGCGAACTCCATCGGCGACCGGTGCTCGCCCTCGAAGACGATCTGCTCGTACACTTCGTCGCTGACGCAGAGGACGTCGTGCTCGTCCGCGATACGCGCGAACTCGCGCACGTCGTCGGGCGACTGGACCGCGCCCGTCGGGTTGCCGGGCGAGTTCACGACGAACGCGGCGGTGTCCTCCGTGATGGCGTCCTCGACGGTCGCGGGGTCGAGCGTGAGGTCGTCCCGGAGCGGGAGCCCCACCGGCTCCCCGGCCGCCAGCTTCGACAGGCCGTCGTAGGAGACGAAGCCGGGGTCGGGAAACAGCACCTCGTCACCGGGGTCGACGTGCGCCTCCAGCGCGACGTGCAGCGCCTCGCTCCCGCCCGCGGTGGCGATGATCTGCTCCGGGTCCACGTCGAGGCCGTCGCGGGCGTGCTTCGCGGCGATGGCCTCGCGGAGCGCCAGCGTGCCCTTGTTCGACGTGTACGCGTCGGCCCTCCCGGCCCGGATGGCGTCCACTGCGGCCTCGCGGGCGTGCTCGGGCGTCGGGAAGTCGGGCTGGCCGAGCCCGAGGTTGATGGCGTCCTCGCCCGCCGCCTCGAACACCTCGCGGATGCCGCTGATGGAGATCTGCTCCACCCGCTCGGAGAACTCCGTCATACCCGAATCGGCGACCCGGACCGGGATAACTCTTGATAAACGTCACGGGCGCAGGTACGCGTAGCCCCCGTCCTGGAGCCGGACGAGTTCGCCGACGGCCGAGGACACGCGCTCGACGCCGTCGAGCAGGTCGTCCTCGGAGAGCCCGCGGCCGCGGAGGGTGCTGCCACACGCCTTGAGCGCGACGCCGCGCTCCGCGAGCGAGCGCACCCCGTCGCGCTGGTTCGAGTCGTCGAGCAGGAGTTCGATGCCGGGGCCGTTGGCGACGAGCGCGACCGCCTCCAGATCCACCGAATCGTCGCTCAGCAGGTTGCCGACGTTGCTCACCGCGCGCTGCTGGAGTTCCGAATCCGCGCTCGACACGTGGAACACCGCCTTCATGGAGGGGAAGACGGCCGGAATCGGGTAAAGCGTTGGGTCGGACCTCGCGTTCCGATGTCCGGACGCGACCCGACGGTCCACGCGACCGAAGCCGGCCGAACCGACCGCACAGGGCTAGCACGCCGACCGCGAGCGAGGCGCGCGGAGCGCGCCGAGCGAGCGGCCTTTTTTGCTGAAGCTTTTTTGGCCGGGGTCGGAGCGAGCGTGCGGTCCGAGCGAAGCGAGGACCGCGACCTGCGCGAACGGCGAGCGAAGCGAGCCGTGAGAGCGCCCGAAGGGCGCGAGCGGAGGCCCCGGTTAAAAAAGGTTCATTGGAACATCCGGAGCGGCTGTGCCTGGGAGCTCTCGGCCTCCTCGGCCTGCTGCATGCGCTGGGCGAACTGCTCGCGCTGTTCGCGGATGTTCTCGGCCTGGTCGACGAGGGCGTCGGTGCCGACGTCGATGTCGGCGAGGGGGTCGATGCCGTTGAGGATGAGCTGGCGGGCGGCGGCGGGGTCCGGGAACTGCGCGTTGCTCTCGACGACGAGGCCGATGGCGTCGACGTCGCCTTCGACGGCGCGGTTGAGGAGCGCGCCGGTGGGGCCGCCGACGACGCCGTCCTCCCCGGGCGGGTCGACGTCGAGGCCGTCGAGGCGCGCGCCGGCGTCGCCGGTCGACACGCCGTAGAGCGCGGGGATGTCGCCGGGGTCCTGGTCCTCCTGCGGGAGACCGGAGAGGTAGACGGGGAGCGCGTCGTTGGTGACGACCCACTCGGTGACGCAGTCGGCGAAGTCGGAGGCGGCGGTGCGCGAGATGGGAACGTCGCTCTGGAGGGCGACGAGGTCGTGGTCCTCGCTGGCGTAGAGCCGGACGGGCGGACGGAGGTCGCGGTCGTCTTCGCCGTAGACGGCGACGCGGGGGATGCCGTCGCAGTCGACGCTGGCGAAGAAGGACATGTCGAGTTCGTCGACGACGTGGTCGGTGGCGATCTTGCCGACGAGGCCGACGCCGGGGAGGCCCTCGACGAGCGTGGGAGCGTCGAGCGATACGTCTTCGCGGACGTTTATCTGCGCCATGCCAGTGGTTCGGAGGGCTGCGGCTTAAAGCGAGGGGGTAGCTGAACCGGCGGACACCGGCTCCGAAACCCACAAGGCCGGCTTCCGCCAACGTCGAGTCGATGGAGGTTCTCGACCGGTACGAGTCGCTCGTGGACGACTTCGACGCCTTCTCGACGGCGTGCGAGCGACCGCTGCCGTCGGTCGTCCGGACGAACGCCATCAAGGCGACGCCGGACCGGGTGGCGCGGGCGTTCGACGAGGCCGGCGTGGGCTACGACCGGGCCGAGTGGAACCCGGAGCTGTTCCGCCTGGCGGGCCGGAGTCCGGGCACGAACTGGCCCTACGTCCACGGCTGGACGCACGGGCAGGAGGAGGTGTCGGCGGTGCCCGCGACGGTTCTCGACCCCGAGTCGGGCGAGCGCGTGTGGGACTGCTGTGCCGCACCCGGGAGCAAGGCGACGCAGATCGCGGGGCTGATGGCCGACCGGGGGCTGGTGGTGGCGAACGACGACAACCTCGGGCGGCTCTCCGCGCTCCGGTCGAACGCGGACCGCCTCGGCGTCACCTGTGCGGCGGTGACGAACCGCGACGCGCGCCGGTTCGACCTCGACGGGTTCGGCTTCGACGCGTTCGACCGCGCGCTCGTGGACGCGCCGTGCTCCTGCGAGGGCACCATCCGGAAGAACCCGGACGCGTTGGACGACTGGAGCGAGGGCTACCTGGATCACGTCTCCGGCGTCCAGAAGGGCATCCTCCAGCGCGCCGTCGAGTTGACGCGCCCCGGCGGCGTCGTCGTCTACGCCACCTGCACGTTCGCGCCCGAGGAGAACGAGGCCGTCCTCGACCACGCGCTCGACGAGGGGGACTGCGAACTCGTCGACTTCGACGTGCCGCTCGAATCCGCGCCCGGCGTCACCGAGTGGCGCGGCGACGAGTTCGACCCGAGCGTCCGGAAGGCCCGGCGCATCTACCCGCACCACAACGACACGGGCGGGTTCTTCTGCGCGAAGCTGGAGGTGACGGGATGAGCGACGGCGAACGCGACCTCCAAGAGAACGACGGCTCCCGATTCGGCCGGCTCCCCGCGACTGCAGACGAGCGCGCGGTCGAGGGCCGCGCCGCCCGGCAGGAGGTCGTGGAGTTCTGGCAGGAGCGGTTCGAGATTCCGCCGGAGACGTGGGACGACTACACCTTCTGGGAGAAGGGCGCGGGGAGGATCTGGGCGCTCCACGGCGACGTTCGGGATGGACTCGAAGCGGAATCGCTGGGGCTGCCCGTGCTCCGCACCCGCCAGGAGCACTGGAAGCCGACCACCGACGCCGTCCAGCGATTCGGACGCGAGGCGTCGCGGAACGTGATCCGGCTCGACGCGGAGGAAGCGCGGCGGTTTCTCGCGGGCGAGGAGCAGGAACTCGACTGGGACGGCGACTGGGGCTACCTGATCGCCAGTCACGAGATCGCGGGCGAGCGGGAGCCGATCGGCGTGGGTCTCTACACCTACGACTCCCTCGAGTCGATGGTGCCGAAGGGGCGGCGGCGGGAACTTTAGGGCGTGTTCAGGAACGCGATGTCGCCCACGCCGAGCGCCACGAGCGCCACCCGGATCGCCACCCCGACCGCGACCGAGTAGGTGACGTTCGTCATCGTCCCCGCGAGGTAGTAGAGCGTGTTCTTCTCGATGTCCTCCCGGCGCACCAGCCCCTTCGCCGCGAAGATGACGGCGAGCGCCGTGTACGCCTCCGCGAGGATGAACGTCAGCAGCAGGACGTTCTCGGCCTTCCCGACGATGGTGCCGACGTCGCGGTCCTGCTGGGTGACCGTCCCGTCGTTCTCGCGCTGGGCGTCGTCGGTCCTGAGCGGATTGGACGCGGCGTCCTCCACGCTCGCGCCGGCCGCGTCCCCGTCGACTACGTCCGCCTCCCCGCCGTCCGTAGCCGGATTCGCCACGTCGCCTCCAGCCGCTGATTCGCCACCCCCACCGGAGTCGCCGTCCTCCCCGGTGTCGGCCCACGCCAGCACCCAGTTCACGAGTGGTCCACTCGTCCACAGCAGGAACGCGTAGCCCAGCGCGACGACCGCGACCTGCAACTGCCAGATGTCGAGGCGATTGCCCTCGAACCAGAGCGCGGCGCACCCGGCAAGGACGAGCAGCACCCGGACCGGGACCGGGACTCGTGATAGGAGACTCATACCTGCGCGTGCAGAGCCGACCCGAATAAGGTTTCCGGGCGTCCGGGCGTGAATTATGCCTCGCCCACGGCCTGCTCGCGGAGCATCGAGAGCAAGGAGGCGAACGCCCGCGCCTCGACCGCCGTGAACTGCTCGCGGTCGTCGTCGTGGACGGCGTCAGCGATCTCCTCGGGCGTCACCTCGACGCCCTCCTCGGCGTCTTCGAGGAACCGGCGGGCAGGCGCTCGCAGGGTGTCCTCCCACTGCTCGATGAGTGCCTCGTAGAGGTCGTCCCACTCGGCGTCGAGCACCGACGGCCCGAGCAGGTCCGCGCAGCCGAGCAGTGCGACACCGGAGGAGGTCGCGTACTCGACCGCGGACTCGTCGAGGTCGTCGCGGAGGTCCCACGCGCGCTTCAGCGGCTGGACGGCAGCTGCCGGCTCCTCCGCGAGCATGAACCCGAGTGCCGTGCAGTAGGCGTCGCTCGCCCGCAGTTCCGGGCTTGCCCCGGACTCGTCCACGCGGTCGTGTGTAGTGCCGGTTAGTCGCGCGAACTGTGCGAGCGCCCAGGCTTCGAGGTCGTCGCTGGCCGGTCCGGTGGTGCGCTCCGCAGTCTCTATCAGGAACGACACCACCGACTGGACCTGGTTGGCGTCTCCCGCGTTCGTCAGTATCGGCTCGACAGCGTCGTCAAGTCGCGCCACCGCTTCCGCCACGAGTGCCCGGCCGCCTCCACGTTTCACGGCGGTGCCGAGTGCCGCGTTCAGGTTGGCGAGCGCGTGGTCGTACTGCTGCCGCTCGGCGGACACCACAACTTGCTCGAACCACGAGACGGCGTCACCCGGCTCACGCTCGATCGGTGGTTCGTACTCCCGGAGCGTCTCCCGCAACCGCTCCTCTACCTCGTGTACGAGCGGCCAGTTCGCCCCGGCGAGCACGTTCGATACCGCCTGCTGCGTAACCCCTAACTCCGCAGCAGCCACCGTCTGCGTTCCGACGCGCTCTCGAACGGACGCGACCTCCCACTGCCGGTCGGTCCAGTCGCCACGGACGTGCAGCAGCAGGTTGATCTCGTCCCCAACCGCACGCGCCAATGCGTCGTCATCGACCAGCAAGTCGAACGAGAGTGGCCCATCTTCGATCTCCTCCAGGCGCTCGCTCGCGCTATGGAACGCCTCGCCGTCCATCTTCTCCACGTCCCACGAGGTCAGCCCCACGTCGATGGAACCGCCCGCGACGACCGTCCGTACCTCGTGCGGCCGCAGCGTCTCCTGAAACTCGGACACGACCTCGTAGACGTTCTCCAGCGACTGGAGGACGCCGCCGAACTCGTCGATGCCCTTGAGTATCTTGAAGTTGCCCCACACGTCGTCGCGCTCGGTCGCATTGAACTGCCCGCAGACTGCTTCCAACCGGTCCTGAAACCCTTCGCGGTCCTCGATCTCTCGGGAGTGAACGACGTCCCCGAGCACGACGTAGTATTCGACCATGTCCTCGTCCCTGCTCGTAGCCGAGGTACAATAAAAGTTGGTTGTTTCTCAGGATACAACTTACAGGAGTTGTTTCCCAGTACACTGTACTTTCGAACCCGCTGGACTACCCATCCGGTGAGCGAGTCTGCCAAAAGAGACAAACAGTATTAGTTGTATGTGAGAATACAACCGATAGCAGTAGTAAGACAGTCCTCATTCACTGCCACCACCGTCCTTCGCCACGACCGTCCCTCCACCTAACCCTTCCCACTCGACCCGATACCCCAACCACGAAAGCGCCGCGCTCGAATCCGACAGCCCAGCCTCGTCCAGCACCGCCTCGGCCGCCGAGAGCGACACCCCGGCCTCGATGTCGCCAGCCACCTCGTCCAGCACGCCCGGCCGAACGAGCGTCCGCCCAACCTTCTCGTGCTCGGGGAACGCCTTTCCCTCCACGGCGTCCTCGCTCACGCCGTACTCCCGCGCCACGTCCGACAGGTCCACCACGTCCGCGTCCGGCACGAGTTCGTCCGGCAGCGACTCCACGCTCTCCGCGACCAACTCGTCCTCGTACTCCCGCAGGGCGTCGCGCACGTCCTTCACGCGTACCGACCCCGAGTACGGGATGGCACGGTGCTCGCGCGCCTCCACGTCCGCGCCGACGCCGAGCGACTCGTCCACCGCGACGAGCATCGACACGTCGTCGACGGCGTCGAGCTGTGCGAGCTTCTTCTCGACGTACTCCGGCGTCCAGAAGCCCATGATCTCGAAGAACACCCGGAACTCCGCGTGCCGGTAGTCGAACGCGAAGTCCGGGATCATCACCCTGTCCCCGGCGTCGAGCGGCTCCGGCTCCCGGGTCAGGCTCCAGTCGAGATCGAGCGCCTCGAACCGAGTAGCGAACTCGCGCTCCACGTCGCTGTCATACGACGGCTCCGCTATCGGCTCGGCGTCCGGTACGGCGACGGGGTCGTCGTCCGTGAGGATCAGTCGGCGCTCCGTGCCCCGGTCGTCGATGTCGGCCTCGACTCGCCACTCGGCGGTGCCGGCGACCGTGCGCAGCACGCGCGCGAAACTCGTCCCGTACCGGCGCGTCCGCCGGAACAGCCGGTCCGGCCCCGTCAGCACGATCTCGCGGCCGTCGCCGGTCTTCCGGATCTCGTACATCAGGCCCAGCCACTTCACCGCCGACACCACCGCCCGCGGATCCGACGACCGCACGCGCATCTCCACCGCGTCGAACAGCGCGGTCTGCGCGAGCGAGAGGTTGTACTGTGCGACCAGCGAATCAGGGTCCCATCGCGGATCGAACGACGCGAGCACCTGCCGCGCGTCGCGGTCGGCGTAGAGGGCGTCCGCCACCTCTCCGGGAGCAACGTCGCGGCCGGCGGCGGCCTGCGCGAGCGCCGTCTCGCGCTCGGCCGCCGTCACCACCCCGACGGCTTCCGCGGCGTCGAACACCAGCCGACGCGCGCGCTCCGGCCGCACCGCCGCCCGCGTCTCGAACGTCGCGTCGCGCTCCAGCAGGCGCGCGAACCCGCGCACGAGCTTGAAATCCGGCGCGTCGCGCTCCAGGTCCGTCAGCGCGTCGTCGAGTTCCGCGCGTGGCTCGCCGATGTGTCCCTGGAACACGCCGAGCACCCGCCCCGCCGGCCGGCTCCGCTCCGGGGACGCGAACCGCGGCTGGTAGCCGCCGCCCGCGCGCGACACCCGGAGCAGGTCCTTCGTGAGCACACCCCCGGCTACGCGCCCGGCGCGTAAAAACCACACAGAAGATTCATTCCGGTCCAGCGGAACGGTGGCGACATGAACAGACGACGCCTGCTGTGCCAGGCGGGGAGCGCGGCGACGCTCGCGCTCGCCGGCTGCTCGGTCCTCGGCGGCGACGGCGATGACGAGGCCACGTCAACGAAGCCGCTGGAAGTGTCGGAGCTGGACTATCACGGCGCGGACGACGGAAGCCTCGTCGTTACCGTCGTCGTCTCCAACACCGCGGCCGAGCGCGTCAGCGCCACGGTGTACGTCGACCTGACCGTGGACGATTCGACCAGCACCCGCGTCCGCTCCGTCGACGTCGAGGCAGCAGGTTCGACCGAACTCACCGCGGCGTTCGAGGACGTCCCCAAGGAGCGATTCGACGATGGTGGCACGCTCTCCGTCAGGTGGGACTACGAGAACGGGTAGTCGCTCCGGCGCTCACCGCCGTCGGTCCGCGACGCGCTCCTCCGCGGTCTCCGCGCTCACGAGTTCGTAGAGGATGGCGCTCCCGCCGTCCGCTTTCGGCCGGAGCACCCGCCCGAGCCGCTGCGTGAACTCGCGCTCGCTGCCGCTACCTGCGAGGACGACGGCGACGTTCGCGTCCGGCACGTCGACGCCCTCGTCGAGGACGTTCGCCGTGACGACGCGCGAGTAGCCGCCGTCCCTGAACTTTCGCAGCGTCTCGCGGCGCTCCGGCGAACCCGTCTCGTTGGTTATCGCCGGGATCAGGAACCGCTCGGAGAGCCGGTAGACGAGGTCCGTGTGGGCGGTGAACACGATGACGCGGTCGTCGCGGTGGCGGTCGAGCAGGTCCGCCAGCGCGTCCACCTTCGCGTCGCTCTGCATCACGATCTCGCGGGCGCGCTGCTTTTCGAGCAGCGCCGTCCTGGCGCGGGGGTCGGTGCCGGAGCGCTTCACGAGTTCCTGGTAGTCGCTGCCGCTCGACAGCGTTATGTTCGAGGACTTGAGGTAGTCGACGAACGTGCCCTGTGCGTCCTCGTAGCGCTCGCGCTCCGCGTCCGTCAACTCGACCTCCAGCCGGCGGATCTCGTAGGGTGCGAGGTGGTCGCCCGCGAGGTCGTCGGCGTCGAGGTCGTAGACGACCGGGCCGACGAGTTCCTCGATCACCTCGTGCTCGCCGTCGGGGCGCTCGAACGTCGCGGTGAGGCCGAGGCGGGCCGGCGCGGCGAGCAGCCGTCCGACGTCGCGGTAGCCCTCGCCGCCGAGGTGGTGGACCTCGTCGAGGACGACGAGGCCGAACCGGTCGCCGAGGTCGTCCGCGCGGAGGTACGCGGAGTCGTAGGTGGCGACGGTGACGGGACCCAGCCGCTGCTCGCCGCCGCCGAGTTGGCCCACCTCGACCCCGAGCGCGGCGAGTTCGCCGCGCCACTGGTCGAGGAGGTCGATGGTGGGGACGACGACGAGCGCGGCGCTGCCGACGCGCTCGATGGCGGCGAGGCCGATGACGGTCTTGCCGCTGCCGGTGGGGAGTTCGAGGCAGCCCCGCCGGTCGGCGTCGTCCCACGCGTCGAGCGCCGCGGCCTGGTAGTCGCGGAGGTCGTACGGGGACCGGGCGTCGACGGGGTCGGCGTCGAGCACGCCGTCGTCGTACGGGACGCCCTCGTCGTCGAGGTGCGCGCGGAGCGCCGCGTACCGGAACGCGGGCGCTCGCCGCGTCCCGGACCGGGGGTCGGGGTCGGTGTAGGGGAGCGCCCGGTCGTCGTCGACGCGGATGGTGCCGTCCTCGTAGCGGAGCGTGACCGCGGACACACCAGTCGGTCGGGGGCCAGGTGGTTTAACGGTGTCCGTCGGGTGGGACGGAGCGTCTGGCGTGGGCGTACAGACGGCACGAGGGACTCGCGGACCGGTGCGCCGTGCTTCCGGAAGACCGACCCGCGGTCTTCCGACGTCCCGCTCGTTTCACTCGCGGGACTCCCGCCTCGGCCGGCCCGCGACGATTCGTCAGATCACGGCGGGTCTGCTTCGGTATCGTATTTGAAGTTACGGGCGAGCCGCGTCGGCGCTGTTCAGAGTAGGCAGCCAACCGCCAGCGATGGCCGGCCGACCAGCTGGCGCGGGCGGGACTTCGGAAGGGGCCGGCCGCTGCCGCGACCATTCCAGCCGAACCGACTACGCAATCTAAACACCACCGGGCTCTCGCCGTGCAGTGTGTCGGCTGGTAGTCGCAGGACCCGATCGTCGGACGAGACATCCGGACCGGTTTCTGAATCCTTATACCGCTCAAGCGGGTTCGGTCGAACATGACCGAGGAGGACGCAGCGGAGGTCGAGCCGGACGCCGAATCCGAAGCCGAGGCGGACGCCGAGGAGGCGGCGGACGAGCGGGCGGACGTGCTCGGACCGACGAGCACGAGTCTGATCGCGAAGGTCGCGCTGGCGGACGATTCGCTGGCCGACGATCTGGAGGAGCACCTCGTGGGGCTGGAGTCGGAGCGTTCGGACGCGGCGGAGCGCGCGGCGGAGCTGGAGGAGAAGCTCCAGCGGACGCGCGCGGACTTCCAGAACTACAAGAAGCGCGCGAAGAAGCGCCAGGCGGAGGTGGAGGAGCGCGCGACGGAGGATCTCGTGGAGCGCATGCTGGAGGTGCGCGACAACCTCTCGCGGGCGCTCGCCGACGAGTCCGGGGACGCGGAGTCGCTCCGCGAGGGCGTGGAACTCACGCTGGATGAGTTCGACCGGGTACTGACCGAGGAGGGCGTCGAGGAGATATCGCCGGAGCCGGGGTCGGAGACGGACCCGAGCCGCCACGAGGTGATGATGCGAGTGGACAGCGACGAGCCGGAGGGGACGGTCGCGGAGGTGTACCGGCCGGGCTACGAGATGGCCGGCCGGGTCGTCCGGCCGGCGCAGGTGACGGTGAGCGAGGGCGGCGACGAGGAGTGAGCGAGTGCGGCCGCGACGGTCGTGGAGAACTGTCGGTGGGTTTGCGGTCGTAATATAACCTGTGTCAGAGCGTGCCGAAGAGAATCACGTAACCGCAATCGGGCGCTACAGTGGACTGTTCGGGCCGCTCGCGCCTTCTCGCAATCTTTAAAAGTCAGAAGGCGGTACGGACGACCAAGATGGCGAGCAACAAGATCCTGGGAATCGACCTGGGCACCACGAACAGCGCGTTCGCGGTGATGGAAGGCGGGGACCCCGAGATAATCGTGAACGCCGAGGGCGACCGGACGACGCCGTCCGTCGTCGCGTTCGACGACGGTGAGCGCCTCATCGGCAAGCCCGCGAAGAACCAGGCGGTCCAGAACCCCGAGGAGACCGTGCAGTCGATCAAGCGCCACGTGGGCGAGGACGACTACGCGGTCGAACTCGAGGGCGAGGAGTACACGCCGGAGCAGGTGTCGGCGATGATCCTCCAGAAGATCAAGCGCGACGCCGAGGAGTATCTCGGCGACGAGGTGGAGAAGGCCGTCATCACGGTGCCGGCGTACTTCAACGACCGCCAGCGCCAGGCGACGAAGGACGCGGGCGAGATCGCGGGCTTCGAGGTGGAGCGCATCATCAACGAGCCGACGGCGGCGTCGATGGCGTACGGTCTCGACGACGAGTCCGACCAGACGGTGCTCGTCTACGACCTCGGCGGCGGGACGTTCGACGTGTCCATCCTGGAACTCGGCGGCGGCGTCTACGAGGTCGTGGCGACGAACGGCGACAACGACCTCGGCGGCGACGACTGGGACGACGCCATCGTGGAGTGGCTCGCGGACGAGTTCGAGGCCGAGCACGGCGTCGACCTCCGCGACGACCGCCAGGCGCTCCAGCGGCTGAAGGACGCGGCGGAGGAGGCGAAGATCGAGCTGTCGAGCCGGAAGGAGACGAAGATCAACCTGCCGTTCATCGCGTCGACGGACTCGGGCGCGCTCAACCTGGAGGAGTCGCTGACGCGCGCGAAGTTCGAGTCGCTGACCAGTGACCTCGTGGAGCGGACCGTGGGGCCGACGGAGCAGGCGCTCTCGGACGCGGGCCTCGAAAAGTCCGGCATCGACGAGGTCATCCTCGTGGGTGGGTCGACGCGGATGCCGCAGGTCCAGGAGCAGGTCGAGGAGATGACGGGCCAGGAGCCGAAGAAGAACGTCAACCCGGAC
This sequence comes from uncultured Halobacteriales archaeon, assembly GCA_964651725.1. Classification (GTDB taxonomy): domain Archaea; phylum Halobacteriota; class Halobacteria; order Halobacteriales; family Halobacteriaceae; genus CAZYYH01. The sequence continues at coordinate 39,220 of CAZYYH010000003.1, forward strand.
GAGGCGGTCGCGCTCGGCGCGGCCATCCAGGGCGGCGTGCTGTCGGGTGACGTGGACGACATCGTGTTGCTCGACGTGACGCCGCTCTCCCTCGGCATCGAGGTGAAGGGCGGGCTGTTCGAGCGCCTCATCGAGAAGAACACTACCATCCCGACCGAGGAGTCGAAGGTGTTCACCACGGCCGCCGACAACCAGACCTCGGTGCAGGTCCGGGTGTTCCAGGGCGAGCGCGAGATCGCCGAGGAGAACGAGCTGCTCGGCGAGTTCCAGCTCACCGGCATCCCGCCCGCGCCCGCCGGCACGCCCCAGATCGAGGTGTCCTTCAACATCGACGCGGACGGCATCGTGAACGTCGAGGCCGAGGACAAGGGGTCGGGCAACGCCGAGGACATCACCATCGAGGGCGGCGCGGGCCTCTCCGACGACCAGATCGAGGAGATGCAGGAGGAGGCCGAGGCCCACGAGGAGGAGGACGAGAAGCGCCGCGAGCGCATCGAGGCGCGGAACGCCGCGGAGAGCGCGGTCCAGCGCGCCGAGCGCCTCCTCGACGAGAACGAGGAGGAGGTCGACGACGACCTCCGCGCGGACATCGAGAGCGAGATCGAGAGCGTCCAGGAGGTGCTCTCCGACGAGGACGCGACGACGGAGGAGCTGGAGGACGCCACCGAGGACCTCTCGAAGGCGCTCCAGGAGATCGGCAAGCAGATGTACCAGCAGCAGGCCCAGCAGGCCCAGGCGGGTGCCGGCGGCGCGGGTGCCGGTGCTGGCATGGGCGACATGGGCGGTGCCGGTCCCGAGGGCGGCGACGGTGACGGCGAGGAGTTCGTCGACGCGGACTTCGAGGACGTGGACGAGGACGACGAGGAGTAGCGAGTCGGCACGGTCCTCGACCCGTTCCCTTCAAGTAGCCCAATCCAATACACTCTCCTAACTGATGACCGACGGCGAGGACTTCTACGACGTGCTCGGAGTGAGCCGGGACGCGGACGAGGAGGAGATCAATCGCGCGTTCCGGAAGAAGGCGGCGGAGTACCATCCGGACGTGTCGGACGAGCCCGACGCGGAGGAGAAGTTCAAGAAGGTGCGGAAGGCGAAGGAGGTGCTGACGGACGACGAGAAGCGCCGGATGTACGACCAGCTCGGCCACGAGGGGTTCGAGCAGGCTGACAAGCACGGCGCGACCGACCAGGGCGGTGCCGGCGGGATGGGCGGCGGGCCGTTCGGCGACATGGGAGGCGGTGCCGGCGGCCCGTTCGGTGGCATGGGCGGCGGCGGTGGCGGCATGGGCGGCGTCGAGGACATCTTCGAGGAGTTCTTCGGCGGCGCGGGCGGCCGGGGCGGCCGGAGCCAGGGCCAGGATCTGCGGACGCGGCTCGCCATCGACCTGGCGGACGCGTACCACGGCGCGGAGAAGCGGCTGACCGTGCAGCGCCCGGAGCGGTGTGACGCGTGCGACGGCACCGGGCATCCGCCGGGCGCGGACGTGCGGACGTGTCCCGAGTGCAACGGCCGCGGGCAGACGACGACGGTGCGCCAGACGCCGCTCGGCCGGATGCAGCAGACCCAGACCTGCCGCCGGTGCGAGGGCGAGGGCGAGATCTACAGCGAGACGTGCGCGGACTGTGGCGGCGACGGCCGCGTCCGCCGCGAGGCGACGCTGACGGTCGAGGTGCCCGCCGGAATCGCGGACGGCCAGACGCTCCGGATGGAGGGCGAGGGTGCGCCGGGCGAGCGCGGCGCGAGGAGCGGCGACCTCCTCATCGAGATCTCGGTCGAGGACCACCCCGACTTCGAGCGCGACGGCGCGGACCTCCACCACCGCCACGCCATCTCCTTCCCGCAGGCGACGTTCGGCGACACCGTCGAGGTGCCAACGGTGGACGGCACCATCGAGATGGACGTGCCCGCCGGGACGCAGAGCGGCGAGCGCTTCCGGCTGAGGGGCAAGGGCATGCCCCGGCTCCAGCGCCGCGGCCACGGCGACCTCTACGTCACCGTGCAGGTAGTGACGCCGGAGAGCCTGAGCGAGGAGCAGCGTGAGGCCCTGGAGACGTTCGCCGAAGCGGGCGGCGAGGAGATCGAGGTCGAGCAGGGGTTCTTCGAGCGGATCCGTAGCAGCTTTTGAGGAGTTTTTGGTTCAGCTTTTGCCGCACGATGGCAGGCTTTATAAATGTAATTTTTTGTAATCCTTTGTATTAACCTGCGATTTCTTATCATCTTCAAGTGGTTTGAGCACTATCCTCGGGGTCGCCACGACGACCCGCCGACGGGCCGACCAGTAAACTCTCGCTATCCGTCGTCCTGAACTGGCGGGTCGTCGTACTCGGCACCGCAGCCCTGGCAGGCGACGACCGTCCGCGCGCCCTCGCCGAGCGTGACGCGTAAGTCCTCGCCTCCGCACGCCGGACAGTCGGCCGGGACGCGCTCGTCGCCACAGTCCGGGCAGACGAACCGGAGGGCGTCCTCGCCGACGGCGAGGCGCACGTCGTCTCGGCCGCAGTCGGGGCACGCCAGCGGGAGCCGCACGTCCTCGCTGTCGCGGGGTGCGCCCAGAGCGAGCGCGACGAGGTCGGCGTCGCGCTCGCTCCGGTCGTCCTCCGAGCCGTCCGGACGTGCTCCGGAGACCGCGTTCCGGCCGGACTGGAACTCGCCGGGCGCGAACCGAATCGCCTCGCCCGCGCCGACGGTGACCTCGCCGGCCTCCCAGGTTCCGTCGTCCTCGCGCGGAACGAGCGTCTCGAAGGTCGCCTCGCCCGAGAGGACGAGGAATATCTCCTCCTGGTCCGCGTGGGCGTGAAGTCCCGCGGGGAAGCTCTCGCCGGGCGCGAGCCGGTAGCGGTTGATCGCTACGCCGGTCGTTCCGAGGAGTTCCGAGAGGCCGCGACGGTCGGTTTCGACGTCGCCCGGTTCCACGTCGTCGATGGCGACTCGCTCCATGGCCGCCAGTCCAGACGGGAGCGACAAATCGTTTCGGACTGCCGACGGAGACGGGTAGCGTCGGCGAGCGACCACGGTGTAACTTGCCTGGACTTCCAGGTTCAAACCGTAACCCGTCGAACGCCGTAAGTATCGATTACTTGGAGGATGCAACCTGGACCCGCAATCGAGCACGTGCAGCGCCGACTCTACGCAGGACCCGTGAAGCGCCTCGTCCACCGACTCGGCCTCCAGACCGCGGCGAAGCGCGCGTACTGGACGGTGATGTCGTCGCACGTCGACCCGAAGACCGTCGAGGTCGACGGCGTGCGGGCGTCGTTCAGGGTCGGGTCGATGACGGAGTACGAGACCATCGAGAGCGCGGTCGTCGCGGAGCGCCCGCTGCTCGCCGATTTGCTCGCGCGCCTCCAGCCCGGCGACGTGTTCTACGACGTGGGTGCGCACGTCGGCACGTACTCGTGTCTCGTCGGCAGCGCACTCCCGGACGGTGAGGTCGTCGCGTTCGAACCGTTCCCGCCGAACGCCGCGCGCTGCCGGGAGAACGCCGCGCTCAACGACCTCGACGTGACCGTCCGCGAAGCCGCGCTCGCCGACGAGCGCGACACCACCGACCTCGCCGTCCACCGCGACGGGGACGTCGGCACGCAGGAGCACTCCATCGACGCCGACTACAGCACCCCCGACTACTACGACGGCTCCGTCACCGTGGAGACGGTGCCGGGCGACGACCTCGTCGCGGACGGCCTTCCCGCGCCGACGGTGGTGAAGATGGACGTGGAGGGCGCGGGTGCAGCCGCCATCGACGGCATGGCGGACGCGCTCGGCCGCGCGGACTGCCGGCTCGTCTACTGCGAGCCACACGACAACGCGTCCACGCTCCTCGACCGGCTCGAAGCCCTCGGCTTCGCGGTCGAGCCGGTGTGGCTCTCCGGCCACCGGCAAGGCGAACCCGCGACGCTCCGCGCGCGCCGCGAGTGACGGCGCGGACGGGACTACACGCGTAGCCGCACGGCGTCGTCGGTCACGGTCGACACGAACTCCGTCCCGAGTTCGTGCTTCTCGCGGTTCTGGATGCGGTCCCACCGGAGATGGGACTCCACCTCCGGGTCGACGTCGGGCGCGGGCTCCACCCACGCCGAGCCGTCGCGCACCTCCACGACCTCGCCGACGGTCGCGCCGCTCTGTGTCACCACGCGCTTCCCCACGTCGTCCCCGGTGAACGCCGACATACGGTCACGCACGACTTCGAGCGACGTAAACGACCGGGCGAACCGGTCGGCTTCCGAACAAAAATCGCGTTCCGGAAGCATCTATACCGGAGCCGTACGTCGGTCAAGACATGTCCAGTGACACGTCCCGCGCAGTGTACGCCCGCGGCGACCGCGTGACCCTCCACCCCGTCGAGCGCGACGACGCGTCGTTCCTCCAGCGCAACCACAACGACCCGGACGTACGCGTTCCGCTCGGGCACACCGACCCGCGGAACGAAGCCCAGATCGAGGACGGCGTCGAGGAGTACGTCGAAGCCGACGGGAACGTCAGCCTGCTCGCGTGCGTCGACGGCGGTTCCGCCAGCGACGCGGGTGGACGCTCCGACGGTGAGCCGGTGGGCGTCGTCAACGCCCGCCGCATCCACCGCGACCGACCCACGCTCTCGTACTGGATCGCGCCCGAGCACCAGGGGGAGGGCTACGGCACCGAGGCCGTCGAACTGTTCCTCGACGCCCTGTTCCGGAGCTACGACGTCCACGGCGTCGAGGCCCGCGTCTTCGACTTCAACGACGCCTCGCAGCACCTGCTCGAACGCCTCGGCTTCGCGCAGGAGGGACGGCTCCGCGAGGCGCGCTACCGCGACGGCGAGTACGTCGACGAACTCGTGTACGGGCTGCTCAAGCGCGAGTGGCTCGACGACTGACCCGCCGGTTACCGACCGCATCTGTCGGCTTCCGGGGAAGCTAAAGGCGTGGTCACGGACCATGCGCCCATGCCAGGTGCAGTCGCAGTCCGAGGCGACGACGTGACCCCCATCGGTGCCGTCGACGTGATGCACGTCGATCACGACCGGCCGGGACTCGCGTACTGGCTCCTCCCCGACCACCACGGCGAGGGCTACGGCAGGGAGGCCGTCGAACTCGTCGTCGAGTTCGTCTTCCGGACGTACGACGTTCACGGCGTCAACGCCGCGGCCTACGCCTTCAACGACGCCTCGCGCGCACTCCTCGAATCGCTCGGATTCGTCGAGGAGGGACGCGCCCGCGAGGACCGGTTCGTCGACGGCGAGTACCGCGACGCCGTCCACTACGGTCTGCTCCGACGGGAGTGGGAGGCCGAACGGTGACGAGCGCAGGGTGACGCCGGCTCGCTCCGGCGGCGGCCGCGTGATATCGGGAGCTATTAGTGTCGCATCGGGAGAACGGAAACCACGAGCACGCGTGGACGATTCGGCCGCGGAGGACGGGAACGCGTCGATGGACCGGAGAGCGGCGCTTCGCGCGCTCGCAGCGACAGCGACCGGCGGGATCGCGGGCTGTGCGTCGCTCACGGGCGACCGACCGGCCGTCACACCCGACGGCGCGTGGCGGCAGGCCAGCCGCGACTCGCTGAACACCGCATTCGTCGGCCGCGAACTCGAACCACCCGACCGGGCCGCGGCCTGGGAGACGCCGCTCTCCGGGGCGTGGGTGAAGACGCCGCCACTGCTCGGCCACGGACGCGTCGTCGTCGGCACCGTGGATGGCTCCGTGCTGGCACTCGACGCGGCCAGCGGCGAGCGCTCGTGGCGCGCGGAGACCGCGGGCGTCCAGCGTGCACCCGCACTGCTGGCGGACGCGGTCGTCGTGCCCGGGGACGACGGTCGGCTCCGCGCGTTCGACGCGCGCGGCGGTAGCGAGCGGTGGTCGGTCCGACTCGCCGACTCGCCGGTGAACGCCGTGACCGTCGCGGGCGAGCGAGCGTACGCGTCCACCACCGACGGAGCCGTCCACGCCGTCGAGGACGGACGGGTCGCGTGGCAGCGGTCCGTCGTCGACCGGACGATCGGCAAGCCCGCGGTCGCGGACGGGACGCTCCTCGTCACGGCCGAGCGGTCGGGCGACGGGGGTGCTGGACGCGTCGTCGCGCTCGACGCGGCGACCGGCGAACTCGCCTGGGAGCGGACGACCCCGAAGCCGATGCTGGGTTCCGTCGCCGTCGGCTCGGATGCAGTTTACGTGCCGGGAGCGCGTCAGAACGCGATGGAGAGGGTCCAGGACACTCGTCGCGGGGCGGTGTTCGCACTTGATCCGGGGAGTGGTGACGTTCACCGGGCTCTGAACGTCGACCCGCACCACGCGGCCTGCCCCGTCCGCGCGCTCGCGGTCGCGCCCGACGGCGTCTACGCGGTCTCGTGTGCGCGCGTCTACGCGTTCGACGTGGGCGGAAGCCGGCGGTGGTCGGCGTCCGTCTCGGCGGGCGTGACGACCGGGTTGGTCGCCTGCGAGAGCGGCGTCCTGCTCGGGGACTCGGACGGCGGCGTGCATCTGCTCGACGCGTCGACGGGCCACGGCACCGCGCTCCACTCGGTGCCGGGGCTGGCGGTGACGCCGAGCGTGGTGGAGAACGCGGTCGTCGCCGTCGGCACGCACGGCGTCGCGCTGCTCGCGTGACTACCGCGCGCCCTCGAGTTCGTCGAGCGCCTCCGGGTTCTCGATGCTGCTCATGTCGCCGAGATCCTCGCCGGTGTACGTCGCCTCGACCGCGCGCCGGATGATCTTCCCGCTCTGGGTGCGGGGCAGGTCGGAGACGAACAGGATCTCCCGAGGTCGGAACGGCTTGCCCATCTCCGCGCCGACCTGCACGCGGAGTTCGTCGCGGAGCGCCTCGGAGGTCTCGTAGCCGTCCTCCAGGATGACGTAGGTGACGACCGCCGTGCCGGTGGTGTCGTCGGGGACGCCGACGGCGGCAGCCTGGTTGACGGCGTCGTGCTCGATGAGCGCGCCCTCGATCTCGGCGGGGCCGACCTTCCGGCCGGCGACGTTGAGCGCGTCGTCGGCGCGGCCGTGGAGGAACCAGAAGCCGTCCTCGTCCATCTGCGCCCAGTCGCCGTGATCCCAGAGGTCGGGCCACGTACTCCAGTACTCCGCCAGGTAGCGCTCGTCGCCCGACCACAGGCTCTTCGTCATCGACGGGCACGACTGGCGGGCGACGAGGTAGCCGCGCTCGTGGGTGTCCCGGATGGAGTTCCCGTCGGCGTCTACGACGTCGATGTCCATGCCGAGGCCGGGGCCGCCCAGGGTGCAGGGCTTCAGCGACTGGATGGGCATCGGCATGAGGAAGCAGCCGAATATCTCGGTGCCGCCGGAGATGTTGATGATCGGGGCGTCGCCGCCGCCGACGTGCTCGTGGAACCACAGCCAGGACTCGGGGTCCCACGGCTCGCCCGTGGAGCCGAGGATGCGCAAACTGGAGAGGTCGTGGCCCGCCACCCAGTCGTCCCCGTGCTTGCGGAGCGCCCGGATGGCGGTGGGGCTGATGCCGAACTGCGTGAGGTCGTGGCGGTCGATCATCTCCCAGAACCGGTCGGGCTCGGGGTGGTCGGGCGCGCCCTCGTACATGAAGATGGTCCCCCCGAAGGCGTGGTTGCCGATGAGCGTCCACGGCCCCATCATCCAGCCGACGTCCGAGACCCAGAAGAACCGGTCGGAGGGCTTCACGTCGAACCCGAAGTAGAGTTCCTTCGCCGGCTGGAGGAGGCCGCCCGCGTGCGTGTGGACGATGCCCTTCGGCTCGCCCGTGGTGCCCGACGAGTACAGCAGCATCGACTCCTGGCTCGCGTCGAGTGCCTTCGTCTCGTAGGCGTCGTCCCGCTCGGCCACCGCGTCCGCCCACCACTCGTCGCGGCCGTCGTTCCACGGAACGTCGTCCTCGGTGGAGTCGAGTCTATCGTACACGACGGTGTGCTCGACGTGACCGACCTCCTCGATGGCCTCGTCCGCAGTGTCCTTCAGCAACACCTCGCTGCCGCGGCGGTAGAAGCCGTCGCCGGTGAAGAGCACGGAGCACTCGGAGTCGTCGATGCGCGTCGCCACGGCGTCCACGCCGAAGCCCGAGAAGATGGGGACGGCGATGGCCCCGACCTTGAACGTCCCGTAGAGGATGGAGATGACCTCCGGCACCATCGGCATGTAGAGGCCGACGGTGTCGCCCGTGCCGACGCCCCGGGCTTCGAGCGCGTTCGCCACCTGGTTCGACTGCCGGTGGAGGTCGTGGAACGTGACCTGGCGGGTGTCGCCCGGCTCGCCCTCCCAGATGCACGCCACCTTGTTCCGGCGCTCGCTGTCGCGGGCGGCGTGCCGGTCCACGGCGTTGTGCGCGATGTTCAGGCTCGCACCGGGATACCACTCCGTGAACTGCGGGCCCTCGGAGTCGTCGCGCACCGCGTCCGGCTCCTCGAAGAACTCCAGGTCGAGGTAGTCGGGGAGTTCGCCCCAGAACCACTCGACGCCCGACTCCTCGGCCGTCGAACCGTCGCCGCACGTGCGATCGATCAGTTCGTCGTAGTCCTCGATGCCGTACTCGGCCATGAACCGCCACACGTTCGTGGACTCCACGAACTCCCGGCTCGGCTCGTGGACGACCTCGTTGACCTCCTCCAGGGAATCCATAGTCTCACCGTTCGCAACTATCACACGGACCAAAAAGTAGTTTCGTCATCGCGCGCCGCGTCGCGTCGTCACTCGCCGCCCGGGTCGCCCCGCGCCGCTACTCGCGGGGGTGGCGCACCGTCAGCACCGGCACGTCGCTCGACCGCACTACCTTCTCCGTCACGCTGCCGAGGAGGTAGCGGTCGAGGCCCGTCCGGCCGTGCGTCCCCATCACGACGAGGTCGGCGTCCCAGTCCTCGGCGGTGTCGAGGATGGAGCGGTGGGGCGCGCCGACCTCGACCGTGGTCTCCACGTCCCGAACGCCGGCGGTTTCCGCGTGGTCGCGCACGTCCGCGACGACGCGCTCGCCGGCCGCCGTGAGGTTCTCGACGAGCGTCCCCGCGGCCACGTCGTCGGGCACCATCCCGACTTCGACGGCGTAGAGGACGTTGATCGCCGCGTCGAACGTCTTCGCGAGATCGAGCGCGTGCTCGACCGCCTCGTCCGTCGCCTCGCTGCCGTCCGTCGGGATCAGTATCCGGTCGTACATACCCGAGAGTACGGCCGCCACCCGCATAACTCCGGGCGGAGGTTCTCGCGCCCGGAAACGGCGTAGTCACCTGCTACCGTCGGAGTGCAGGCCGGCACGCGCACTGAATGGAACTCCACGTAGGCGAACGTGATTTCATGCATCGACGACGATTCACGCGCGTCGGCCAGCCGGTCGAGCCACGTTCCAGTGGACGCTTCGGAGAGCAAAGGGCGTAGGTGGCCGGCACGGTCCACCGGCCTGGTGGATGGCAAGGGCGACCGAGCGAGAACGCGACCGCAGGGAGCGTTCGAGCGAGGGAGGGCTTGCTATGCGAAAGTCTTGGAGACTTCGTCGTCCTCGCCGTCGTCGGATTCGATCTTGTCGCGAGCGTCGCGGAAGTCCTGCATGGTGATCTCGGTGCGGCCGTCGCGGATGGCGAACATGCCGGCCTCGGTGCAGATGGCCTTGACGTCGGCACCGGAGGCCTCGGGGGTGTCGCGGGCGAGGGCTTCGTAGTCGACGTCGTCGGCGACGTTCATGTCGCGCGTGTGGATCTCGAAGATGCGGCGGCGACCTTCGTCGCCGGGCTTGGGGACTTCGATGAGGCGGTCGAAGCGGCCGGGCCGGAGGATGGCGCGGTCGAGCATGTCGAAGCGGTTCGTGGCCGCGATGATGCGGATCTCGCCGCGGTCCTCGA
>CAZYYH010000004.1:0-47950 GCA_964651725.1 uncultured Halobacteriales archaeon
CCACGTACATCTCCGTGCGCTCCAGCGCGGGCGTCCCGACCTCGCGGAAGCCGTAGCGGTGCGCCGTCTCCTCCAGCACGTCGAACATCGCGCGCCGCGCCGCCATCTCCTCCGGGTAGAAGTCGCGGAACCCCTTGATGCGGTCGTACATGCTACGGGGTTCGGGTGGGGCGGGTTGAAAGCTTTCGTTCGACCGGCGGCACTCGACGAACGGTTCTGTGACGCGGAATCGGCGGAGGTTACGATCGCGCCACCTGCACCACGAGCGTCCCGACCGCGACGACGCCGAGCGCCAGCCAGTCCAGCGCGGTCAGCGTCTCGCCGAGGAACACCCACCCGAGCACGGCGATCTGGACGAGCATGGTGTTGTTGACGACGCTGGACTCCATCGCGGTCAGCGTCGAGAGGGTGTGGTTCCAGAGCGTGAACGCGAACGCGGTGTTGACGACGGCGAGCCACGCGACGATGGCCCACCCCTGGAGGCCGATAGCGGGGAGGCCCTGGACGGCGACGCCCGTGCCGAGGAGGACGGCGGAGCCGACGGCCATGCTGACGGTGGTGACGACGAGCGCGTCGCCGTCGCCGCGGTTGACGTACCGGCCGAGGACGCTCGCGCCGGCGTTGGCGAGCACGCCGACCGCCATCACGGCGAGTCCGACGACCTTCGACGCGGGGAAGACGGCGGGGTGGAAGTAGAGCAGGGCCCCGGCGACGGCGACGAGCATCCCGGCCCACTGCCGGCCGGTCGGATGCTCGGCGAGCGCGCCCGCGCCCACGAGCGTCACGAGCACGGGCGTGAAGTTGAGCATCAAACTCACCGTCACGGCGGGCAGGCGGACGAGCGCGACGAACTGCGCGCCCTGCGTGACCGCGTACAGCGTCAGCCCGAGGCCCGCGAGCAGCGTCCAGTCGCGCCGGTCGAGAGCGGCGAGGGCGGCGCGGCGCTCCGGCCGCACGGCGACCAGCCCGAGCAGACAGACCGCGGCGAGCGAGTACCGGAGGCCCGCGAACGTGAGCGCGGGGATGTCCTCCAGGCCGATCTTGATGAGCACGTACGACGACGACCAGAGGAGCGTGACGAGCAGCGCCTGGAGCACGGCGGCGTGGTGCGCGGAGAGCGCGGGGAGGCGCTCGCGCAGCGACGAGAACGGCTGGAGCGGCGAACTCATGTTAAGCGTGGCCGCGGCCGCGCCAAGAAGGTTGGGATACGGGTCGAGGAGTCTCCTCACCTCGACCGGGTGCCGTTCGAATCGGAGTGCCCAGTTGCGGACGGTGGCGCGCGCGGCGCGAACGGGGTGAGCGACGAGTCGGCTGGGGAGGACGTGGCGCGGTCTATCGGTGGCCCAGGTGTAGCTAGCAACGCCTACTTGCCCAGCACGGCGAGTGGTAGGCCGATGGGCTCGCTGCTGGCGTCACCACTGAGACCGCAGCCACGCGCCTCCCCGGCCGACTGCGGTGTCTCCACGAGCGAAGCGAGTGGAGGCTCGAACGAGCTTGCTCTTCCGGTGCTCGTTCGCGTCGCTCGGTTCACTCGCTCCGCTCACTGCGCTTCTCGTCCCTCGCGCGGACGTTCCCTCACTGCGTTCGGTCGCTCCGCGCGTGCCGCCACCAGGCACGCTGAACGGTGTACCACACCCGGACGAAGACGCAACGTGTTTCTCGACGCCGGCGGACGTTCTGCCATGCGCAGACGGACCCTCCTCGCGGCGCTCGGCGGCTCGGCCACCGCGGCCGCGTCCGCCGGCTGCCTCGCGCGCGTCGAGGACGCGCTCGACCGGACGACGCGGCTCGGCTGGCTCGGCGCGCACAACCGCGACGTGGAGCCACACCGCTTCGACCTCCGCGTGGAGCGCGGCGGCACCGTCGTCCACGAGTCCAGCCACGAGATACGGGGCCGCGACGGCAACTACGTCCACGGCGCGGTCGCGGACTGCACGTGGGGCGACGCCGACGGTCGCTACCGCGTCGGCGCGCGCGTTGACAGTCGCGACTGGACGTGGGAGTCGCTGTCCGCGCTCGACGAGGCGTACCGCACCCCCGTGGACTGCGCGACTGCGGGCGTCGAGTACGGCGACGGCGAGGTGTCCGTCCGGCTCCAGGCGGGCTGTAGCCAGGTGGCGGGCTACGACGGCGGCTGCGCGTTCGCCGACGACGCGGAACCGGAGGAGTGACGGCGAACGTCGCCACCGTCACCCCGGTCAGTACGACTCGTGGAGCACCTGCCGGCCCTCGTCGTCGCGCACGAGGACGGTGGCGCCGGTGTTCGGCCACACCGGCCGTTTGGCCTCCCAGTGGAGGTCGCCCTCGGCGTCGCGGCCGCTTCCGGAGTGAAGCGTGACCTGCTCGCCCGGCTCCAGCGCGAAGCCGTCGGGGAACGAGTACGCGTCGCCGGCCTCGTTCGTCACCGTCCACCCGGTGAGGTCGATGCGGTCGTCGCCGTCGTTCTCGAACACCAGGTACTCGTCGTCGAGGTGCTGCGCGTCGCGGCCCCGGGCGTTCTCGCGGATCTCGTCCAGCACGAGACCGTGATGCGAGACGGTGCCGCCGGGGCTGTCCTCGCGGTCGGCGTCCGCGTCGGGCGCGTCGGCCGGACCCGTCTCGTCCTCGCCGGTGTCGCTCGTCGCACCCATCTCGTGCTCCACGCCGTCGTCGTCGGTGTCGTCGGGCACGTGTACTCCCCCGTTCGGGCTTCGGGCGCCGTCGGCTTAGGCGTGCGGTCGGCAACGGGCGTCGTTCGGACTGTGGTGGCTGCGCGGTTCGGCTGGCACGCGACCTGTGCGAGCGGCCGCCCTTATAGGTGTAATAGATTGTAATATTTTGTAACAAATTGTAATATCCAAGTCGTTTATGGGCTCGGGCGATTGTTGGGACCGCTGGCGGCAGTTCTGCCAGAGAAGTCATTCGAATCCGAAGGGTACGTTCCCAACGGACCAGCGCGTCGGTGGGGGACCGCTCAGTGCGCTGTTCGAATCGCCGGCCCGCGTCCGGATCATCGGCGCGTTCGTGGCCGAACGTGGCCGCGACCTCGGCGTGAGCGGCGTGGCGCGCCTCGCCGACGTCGTCCGGAGCACGGTGTACCGACACCTCGACGACCTCGAACGGCTCGGCATCGTGGAGCACAGCCGCGACGTGCAGGCGGGCCACAGCTCGATGTACCAGCTCGACGAGGACAGCGACATCGCGGAACTGCTCTATCAGCTCGAGGGCATCACTCTCGAGCGCCTCCTCGAAGTCGAGGGTCACTTGGACGAATAACCGGTTCTACCGCACGTCCGTCACGTGCGTCTGGACGTGCTCGGGGAACACGTCCGCGACCGCGTCCTCGCCGTGCTGCTCGGCCATCAGCGCGCGGAGTTCGGCCTCGTAGTCGGCGCGCTCGATGTCCTCGCTCGGCCCGACCTCGACCTCCAGCGCCTGGTTCACGAGGCGGTCGACCGCGCCGCGGCCGAACCCCGAGAGCGGCGCGATGTAGTCCACGTCGTGGCGGTCCTCCAGGCTCTGCGCCTGTGCGCGCGACACCGTCGGCACGCGGTCGTCGCGCCGGGTGCCGTCGGCCACGGCGTCGAAGGACTGCGTCCTTCGGCCTCCCGAACCCTGCTCGGCACCGTCGAACTCCACCTCCGCGACCGTCTCCAGTGCGTGCTGATGGACGCGCTGGATGCCGTTTCGGGGGAAGCCGTCCTCGACCATCTCCTCGACGGCCGCCGCCGCGACCGACCGGTCGAGTTCGACCGACTCGAACGCGAAGCCCACGGCCGCTGCCGTGTCGCGGGCGTGCCGCCAGTCCTCCGTCACGCCGAAGTGGGCCGTGACGAGCGTCACGTCGTAGAACGAGTCGCACAGCAGCGCCGCGAGCGTGGAGTCCTTCCCGCCGCTGTACAGCAGTCCGAGCTGCATCTATCGGCGGCGGATGTTGAAGTCCTTCGAGTCAGGCTTGAGTTCCTGGAGAATCTCCTTCATCTGATCCTCGTCGATCTTGCCCTGGATGCGACCGCTCTGCGCGAGCGCGAGTATCTGGCGCTCCGCCTGGTCCGCGAAGTCGGGTTTGCTCATCCGCACCGAGTTGAGGCGCTTGCGCGCGCCGTCGGTGAGGTGCTTTCGAAGCATCGCGTTCTTCTGGGCTTCGGCCTGCTGTTGGGCCTGCTGCTGGGCCTCCTGGTCGCCGCCCTGCTGCTCCTGCATCTCCTGCATCTTCTGCTTTCGAAGTTCCTCGAGGCGGTCGTCGTCGGGGCTGTCGCTCATGTCGGTTTACCGTTCCAAGCGTACCGGCAAAACGATTACGGACGTTGCAGGCCTAACCGCGTCGGCCGCGCTACGCGTAGCGTTCGAGTTCCGGCCGGTCGAGGTCGTCGAGCACGTCGCCCGCCGTCTCGTCGAGGAGGCTGCGGCCCGCGCCCGTGACGATGCGACCCGCGGTGCCCTCCGTCTCCACGAGGTCCGCGTCCTCCAGCTGCTGGACCGCGGTCCGGATGACGGAGCCGCTCCCCTCGGACTTGCGGTTCGGCGACACCTTGTACCGGTTCGAGCCACGCTTCGTGGAGCCGTACTCCCGCTTCAGGGCACCGACGCCGACCGGGCCGTCGATGGCGATCTTCCGGAGGAGGCTCGCGCACCGTCGCGCCCAGAAATCCTCCTGCTCGGGCGGGAGTTCCCGGCCCTCGCCGGTTTTCGCGTACGTGACCCACTCGGGTTCCTCGAACTCGTCGCGGTCCGCGAGCCGCTCGGCGAGCGCGTCGACGAGCGCCTCCGGCGGAGCGTCGTAGAGGGTTGCCATACGGTCGGATTCCTCGCGGTGACGTTTAAAGCCGTCGTCTTCGGGCGGAACGCCGGCCCTCGAACCACGCGACGGACGCACCGCCGAGGAGCGTCGGCAGCCAGTACGTCGCGCCGCGGTAGATGAGCGCGGCGGACGCCGCGGTCGCCGCCGACACGCCCGTCGCCGGCACCACCACCAGGACGATGGCGAACTCGACGCCGCCGAGGCCGCCGGGAAGCGGTGCGATGCCCGCGATGGTGCCGACGGGCACCGCGACGAACACGGCGGCGAACGGCACGGCGTGACCGAGCGCGAAAAGCGACAGCCAGAGCGCCGTACACATCAGCAGCCACCCGAGTGTCGAGAAAGTCGCGGCGATCGCGAGCTGGCGCGGCGACTCGCCGACGCGCTCCAGCGCCGCGAAGAAGGACGCGACGCGATGGCGGACCTCGTCCTCCGACGGCGGGCTGACGCGCGGGAGCACCCGCCCGACCAACCGCGTGATCGGCGCGACGGCGCGGACGATACCGTCCTGGACGCGGTCCCGGTTCGACCACGCGAGGACGAGCGCCACCGGCACCGCGACGGCGAGCGCGACGACGAGCGCGAGCACGCCGAGCAGGTCGTCGCTCGCCGCGAACGCCGTGAGGTAGTAGATCAGGCCGCCGAGCGCGAGCACGATGGACGGCACGAAGTTGAGGGAGTCGACGCTGGCGACGGCGGCGAGCGCTCGTTCGTACTCGGCGTCGGTGGCGCGCGCGACGAGGAGCGCGCTGAACGGCTCGCCGCCCGCCTGCCCGAACGGCGTGACGTTGTTGGCGAACGCCGAACTCGCGTAGAGCAGGACGGCCTCCCGCACGCCCACCTGCACGCCGAGCGCGTCGAGCACGGTGCGAAGCGCCATCGCCCACGCCGAGAGCCACACGAGGCCGACGCCCGCGATGACGGCGAGGAAGCGCAGGTCGAGCAGCGCGAACGCCGCTGCGATCTCGTCGACGCCGACGAACCACAGGAGTGCGGCGAGCACCACGGCCGCGCCGACGAAGCCGACGACGACGCCGCGCAGATCGAGGTCCATCGTGTCGGGGGACGGATACCGGTGGCGTAAAGCCTCCGGACTCCGCCGGCCACGGCAGTCGCCGCGCGTACGCCGGTCGCGGGAGCTACCTGGCAGCGATCACTCGCGGAGGAACGCGTCCACGAGCGCGTCCTGGGCGCGGCGGAGGTGGTAGTGGACGGTCGCCGAGGACACGTCGAGGGTCTCCGCGAGGTCCTCCGCGGTGCTGTCTCGGGGCCAGTCGAAGTAGCCGGCGTGGTGGGCCGCCCGGAGCACCGACCGCTGGCGGTCGGTCAGCTCCGCCCCGACCGCCTCGCGGAACTCGCTCGCCGTCCGCGTCGACCGCCCGACGTCGCGCTTGGCGACGAGTTCGGTGTCCGACTCGGACGCCTCGAACGCGTCCACCACCGTCTCGATGTCGACGCTCGGCGGCGCTTCGATGGTGATGCGCGCCGACCCGGACTCCGCGACGTACTCCGTCGGCTTCGCGCCCGACTCGAACAGCGCCGACGCCGCCGACCCCGAGACCGCCACCTCGAACAGGGTGCCGTCGTCGCCCTTGCCGAGCGTCCGCACGTCCCGGACGTGTTCGTGGGCGTCCGCGAGCGCGAGCACCTCGTCGGGGTCGGCGTCCGCGACCGACACGTAGAGCAGCACGCTATCGTCCTCGCCCGGCACCATCCACTCGAGCGTGCAGGTGCAGTCGAGCCGATCCGCGATCCGGAAGAAGAAGGCGTCGGAGTCCGTGACGCGGAACGTGAACTCCACGAGGTTGTCGCCGAGCAGGAGCCGGCGGTTCTGGGCGGCGTTCACCGCGAAACCGACGGTCTCGCCGAGGAGTTCGAACGCGGACCGCTCGCGGTCGCTGAACGCGTCCCGACGGTTGGCGTTCACGACGAGCGCGCCGTACGTCGCGCTGCCGTGCGCCAGCGGCACGACGATGACGGACCGGTAGCCCCGGGAGCCCGCCTCGTCCCGCACCGGCTCGGGCACCCTGTCGTCGGTGGCGAGGTCGTCGATGACCAGGGCCTCATTCGCCGACAACGTCACGTTCACCCCGCCGTCCGACACGTCCGCGGACTCGACGGCTTCGAAGTACGCGTCGTCGCCGACGCCCGCCCGGACCGCGACGCCGTCGTCGTCGCGCTCCGCGATCCACGCGTTCTCGTAGAGATCGGAGCCCGCGAGCCGCTCGCACACCGTCGACTCGATCTCGTCGCGCGACGTGGCGTCGAGCAGGCCGTCGATGATCTCGTGGACGACCCCGTTGATGCGGTTGAGGGTGTCGATTTCGCCGCACTGCCGGCGTATCCGTCGCTGCTGGCGCACGTGACCGGTGATGTCGCGAACGACGCCGACGACGCCCGCGTCGCCGTCACCGGGGATGGACGCGACGTGGTACTCCGCATTCCACGGCTCGCCGTCCGCGTCGTACTGCTCCATCTCGAACTTTACGTACGCCGGACCGTCGGGGTCGAGCAGCCGCCGGACCTGCTCCATGGCGTCTTCGAAGTCGTCGTCGTCGAACAGGCCCCACTCGTTGAGCGTCGAGACGTGCTCGCCGACCATCGTCTCGCGGTCGTAACCCGTGAGTTCCTCGGTGGCGTCGTTCACGAGCGTCACCGAGAGATCGTCGTCGAGTACGAACATCGCGTCCGGCGACGTCTCCACGAGCGTCTCGTACCGCCGGAGTTCGCGCTCGCGGGTCTCGCGCTCCGTCACGTCGCGGCAGATGTCGACGGTGCCCGCGAGGCCGCCGCCCGGACCGTAATGCGGCGTGCAGACGGTCTCGTAGAGCCGGTCGCCGTCCGCCGTCGGCAGCGCGTGGCGGTACGTGCTCGCCTCCTCGGTGTCGAGCACCTCGCGCTCGCGCTCCCGGACGCGCCGGCCGACCTCCGGCCCGAACAGCTCCTCGTCGGTGCGTCCGAGCACGTCCTCCCGCGACCGCCCGAGTGCGTTGGCTCCCGCCGCGTTGACGAGCTGGTACCGGCCGTCGCGGTCCTTGATCGTCGCCACGTCGTCCATGCTCTCCACGACCGTCCGGAGCCGGTGTGCCTCGTGGCGAGCGGTCTGCTCTCCGTCGTTCCGGGCGGTGACGTCCCGGACGCGCGCGGTCACGCCCGACGACGACGGGTGGAGGTGGACCTCGATCGACGCGCCGTGCGGCTCGTGGTACGCCTCGAACTCGACGCGTTCCTGGCGCTCCATCGCGCGCTCGAACGCGTCCGCGAACGCCGGCTCGGCGAGCGAGGGGAGCGCCTCGGAGACGTCCCGCCCGACGAGTTCGTCGGCGTCGACGCCCGCGAACGCCGCGGCACGGCCGTTGGCGTACGTGACCCGTCCCTCGTCGTCGAGTGCGAGCAGCCCGTCGCGCACCCTGTCCAGTACCTCGCCGGGATCGACGTCCCGTTCGGAGGAGCCTCCGGTGTGCCCCTCGTCACCACCCACCATACCCCATCTCCGTGGGCGTGGTTGTTAAAGGGTGGCGGCCGAACCCCCGTGCTTTTTGCCCGCTCGCCCGACGCTTCGCGCATGGACGAACGGGCGGCGCTGCGCCGGGTCGCCGGCGTCGTGGCCGCGGCCGGCGACGACGCCGCGGTCGTGGACGGCACGGTCGTCACGACCGACATGCTCCACGAGACCACCGACTTCCCCAAGGGCACCACCCGGTACACCGCGGGCTGGCGCGCGGTCGGCGCGTCGCTCTCCGACGTGGCGGCGATGGGAGCCGAGGCGACCGCCGCGGTCGCCGCGTACGCCGCCCCTGCGTTCGACGCCGACGACCTCGACGCGTTCCTCCGCGGCGCGAGCGACGTGTGCGAGGCCGTCGGAGCCGAGTACGTCGGCGGCGACCTCGACCGCCACGACGAGTTCACCGTCGCCTCCACCGCGCTCGGCGAGACCGACGACCCCGTGTACCGGGCCGGCGCATCGCCCGGCGAGGCGGTCTGCGTAACCGGGACGCTCGGCCGGAGCGCCGCGGCCGTCCGGCTGTTCGAGCGCGGCGACAGCGACCGCGCGAACGACCTCTTCCGGTTCGAGCCACGGGTCGCCGCCGGCCGGGCGGTCGCCCCCCACGCCACCGCGATGATGGATTCGAGCGACGGACTCGCGCGGTCGCTCCACCAGCTCGCCGAGGCGAGCGACTGCGGCTTCGCCGTCCGGTACGGGGACGTGCCCGTCGACGACGCCGTCCGCGACGTGGCCGGCGGCGCGGAGGTGCGCGAGATGGGGCTGTTCTACGGCGAGGACTTCGAACTCGTGTTCACCGTGCCGCCCGCCGACCTCGACGCCGTCCGGGACGGGTCGCCCGTTCCCGTCAGTGTCGTCGGCGACGCGACGGAGGACGGCGTCACGCTCGACGGCGACCCCCTGCCCGACCGCGGCTACACCCACGGCGAGTGACGTGCTGACGTTGGGAGTGCTTCGACTGGCCGACCAGCCGTCGGCTGTTGCTGATCGACCAACCGACAGCCTGGCGGACTGAAAGGCCGAGCGCGCTTAGCGACGCCCGACGACGCAAGCACCGCAGCCGCGAGCGACCGCAGGGAGCGAGCGGCGAGGAGCACAGCGAGTCGCGCGAGCTAAGCGCGCGAGGGCTTTCGGGGCGGCAGTCTCCAGTGCAGGTTGGACCGCGATGGAGTCAGAGTGCTCCTTTTCACGCCGCGCTCACGATCTCGATGGGGACCGGCGTGAAGCAGAGCACGCCGAGCGCGAACGTCACGATCCCGAGCGCGATCCGCTTCCGGTCGAGGTCGTCGTCCGTCACCGGCGTCGCCGACCCCATGAACGCGAACACGCCCGCGAGCAGGCCCCAGAACACCCAGATGGTGACCGCGCTCCCCACGTCCTCGAACACGTAGAGGTAGCCCGCGAGTCCGAACAGCCCCACCGGCAGGAACGCCGCGACGCGCTCCTGGCCCGGCCCGACGATGGCGCGCAGGATGTGGCCGCCGTCGAGCTGGCCGACCGGCAGGAGGTTGAGGAACGTGACGAACATCCCGACCCAGCCGCCGATGACCACGGGGTTCAGCGCCTTCGTCGGATCCGGGTAGCGCAGCGGCTGGTCGAGCACCACGGCGATGAACTGCAGCAGCGGCGGGTAGCCGAACTCCACCGAGATGAGGCTGTCGCTCGCCAGCACCCACGGCGGCACCTCGACGGGCGGCAGCAGGAGACCGATGGCGGTGACGACGACGGTGGCGACCAGTCCCGCGAGCGGCCCCGCGACGCCGATGTCGAACAGCGCCTTCCGATCCGGGATGCGGCCCTTCATCTTGATGACCGCGCCCATCGTCCCGATGAGCGTCGGGATGGGGATGAAGTACGGCAGCGTCGCGTCCACGTCGTGGTACCGGCTCATCACGTAGTGGCCGAGTTCGTGCGTGCCGAGCACGCCCATCACCGCGAGCGTGAACGGCACCGCTTCGAGGATGGCGAGCGAGAACGGGTCCTGCACGTAGTACCACGCCGCGCCCGCGTAGAGCGTCGAGAACACCGTCGCCACCGCGAGCACGACGTTCGTCCACGGGAACCCTCCGGCGTCCGCGCTCGTCGGCTCCGCCACGAGCACGAACTCGCCGGTGCGGCGCGCGAGCGACACGTCGTAGCCCGCCTCGCGGAACGCCGGCCACACGTGATGCATGAGTTCCTCGCGGTCCACGAGCGGATCGCCGAAGTAGAGCACGCGGTCGCCGTTTCGTCGCACCTCGTACACGTCGAAGACGCCCCCGAACCCCTCCGGGGGCGGCGCGGCGTCGGACGGCACGTCTGTCATCTACGTCCCCCTAGCGCCCGAAGTCGTTTAAAGTTACAGCCAACCTGCCGCCCGCGAGACTGCCTCTTCCGAAGCCTTTCTGGTATCCGCGCCGAGAGCCACAGCCATGTCGTACTGGTCGACGCTATCGACTGCGATACTCCCGGTGCTGAGCATCGCGGTCGTCGGGTACGCGCTCGGCCGGTTCCGCGACGTGGACGTCGACCCGCTCGCCACCGTCACCATCTACGTTCTCGCGCCGGCGCTCGTGTTCTACAGCGTCGCCACCACTGACCTCGGCGCGTCCGCGCTCGCCGGTATCTTCGTCGGCGTCGGCGCGTTCACGCTGGCGATGGCGGGTGTCGCGGAAGCGTACGGGCGGCTCGTCGGCGAGCGCGAGCCGACGCTCAGCGCGCTCGTGCTCACGAGCGCGTTCTCGAACTGCGGGAACTTCGGCATCCCGCTGTCGGCGTTCGCGTTCGGCGCGACCGGCCGGAGCGTCGCCGTCGTCTACCTCGTCTCCCAGAACGTGTTCATGTACACGCTCGGTGTCTACCTCGCGTCGCGCGGGAACCGCGACGTCGATCTCAGGGCGTCGATGCAGACGGTGTTCGAGTTGCCGCTCCTGTACGCGCTCGTCGCCGCCATCGCCGTGCGCGAACTCGGGGTGCTGCCGGCGACCGACACCACCGTGATGCAGACGATTCAGCTGACGGGGGATGCCGCGATTCCCGTGATGCTGCTGCTGCTCGGCATCCAGCTCGCGCGCGCCGACCACTCGACGGCGTTCCGGCAGGTCGCGCCAGCGAATGCGATGCGGCTGCTCGTCGCGCCCGTTCTCGCGCTGGTGGTCGCGCTCGCCGTCGGCTTCGGCGATACCACGGTCGCGCGAGTGTTCGTGCTGGAGAGCGCGGCTCCCGCGGCCATCACGCCGCTGATGCTGTCGATAGAGCTGCAGGGGAGTGCGGACGCCGACGTCTCCGGTCCCGAGTACATCAGCACTGCCATCCTCACGACGACGCTCCTGAGCGCGGTGACGCTCACCGCAGTCATCACCATGCTCCGCTCGGGCGCGGTGCTCTGAGTACGACGAGAGAACGGTCGTCGACGGGCCCGGCCGCTCCATCCGCCGCCGGTAGTAGATTTATCCGTGACGGCCGAGGTGCGAGTGGGGGATCATGAGCATCGACCAGTCGATGGAGCCGAGCGAGGAAGTAGACCAGCGCCACGACCTACCGAGTGTCGCGGAGCCACTGCTCCTACACTATCCCGCCGCTCCACGACAGTGGGGCCTCGTCTCCATCGCGGCCAACCGGCGCAGTAGTAGTTGGATTTCGTATAGTATGTGGAAACACTCGGGATACTATCATTAATGCCGAGATTCACGGTCATCGATTAGCAAACGAGGAAAACCGCCTGTATATACCATGGTATCGCCCTTCAGAGTTACTCTGCCTAGATTCCCCCCGGTTGTAGCTTCTAGAACAAATAATTTATATAATATAAAGGATCGTAGCGTGTCATGCG
Organism: uncultured Halobacteriales archaeon; assembly: GCA_964651725.1. Taxonomy (GTDB): domain Archaea; phylum Halobacteriota; class Halobacteria; order Halobacteriales; family Halobacteriaceae; genus CAZYYH01. The sequence continues at coordinate 12,097 of CAZYYH010000004.1, forward strand.
CCTTCTCCGCTCAATGCCCCCATTTAACGGTATTCTGTATGAGACGCTGCTCATACTGAATCTATATCTACACTTCTTCCATAATAGTTACTTTAGTTACCTATCATTTTATATTCATACATTAGAATTAGACAGGTATGCTCGAACCACTCCTGGCAGCGGCTCAGATTTCGGTCACCCGCTCGTAGTCGTCGTCCAGCGCAGCCGCGTCCTCCGGGAGGAGCGTGACGATCAGGTACGGAGCGTACTCCGCGAAATATCCCACGAGCGCCGCGATTCGATCCGAGTCGATGGCCTCCAACGAATCGAGGAGCATGAACGGCACCGTCTCGTGAACCTCATGCACCAGATACCCAGAAAGCGCGAACACGAGGCCGGCGACCTCACGCTCGCTCTCGCTAAGATGATCCACTGAATCCTCGTAGATGGTTCCCGAATCGGAGCTACGCACCACGTGGAGATCGAACTTCCCCCTCGAAATCGTGCCACGCCCCTCTCGGACCTCCTGCTCCCTCCGCTCGATCCAGATTCGCTCGATGTTCTCGTAGCCCAAGAGGTCGATGATTTCGGCCATGTGATCGTTGAACGCGTTGACCGCCTCCACTTCGAACTGACTAACCTTCGTACGTGCCACCTCCAGCTCCGACTGGACATCCTCGCGTCTCGGCTCTAGGTCGTCGCGCTCGTCGAGACGGGCCTCAATCTCCTCTATCTCCTCTGTCACCTCCGCGCGCTCGTCCTCCAGCCGCTCGAGTTCGAACTCGAGCTGGTTCGCCTCGCGGTGACGGTCCAGCAGCTCGCTCTGCTCCTCGTCGCGGAGTGACTCGGCCGCCGACTCCAGCTCGTCGATCCGCTCCTGCAACCGGGTCCTGCGCTCCTCCAGCTCCTCGACGCGGCCCTCGGCGTCGCTGACGCGCCGCTCAATCCGGTCCTGCTCGCGCTGAATCTCCTCGCGGTCGCGTCGCTGCTCCTCGAGTTGCTGTTTCTCCGAGCGGAGATCGGTTATCTCCCGATCGATAGACTGCTGCTCGTTGCGCTTCGACTGTCGGAGCGACCGTAGCTCGTCGAGCGTCCCCTCTATCCGCTCCCGAGCGACAGTACTCCCGCACGTCCAGCAGGTGACTTCTTCGTCCGCGAGCAGTGCGTCCGTGACCGCGTCGCTTCCGTCGTCGACCGCGTCGAACTGCCTGCGCTCGGACTCAAGCTGCTCCTGATTGAACTGGATGATGCTCTGGAAGCGCTCGAGATCGTCTTCGACGCTGCGCTTGCGGTCACGTAGCTCATGAATGCGTGCCTCGACGGCCTCCAGCTCGTCGGCCGGCGCGTCCGCGAGCGACGCGAGTTCCTCCGCGATCTCCTCCTGTTCAGTCCGATACGACGCGAGCGCCTCGCGCTCCGTCTTGAGGTCGTACTGCACGTCCTCAAGTTCCGACCGAGCGTCGCGTAGCTCCTCTAGCTTCGCTTCGAGTTCGGCTTCGGCTTCACGAGTTGCCTCGACGTTCGAGTCAGCCTCCTGGCGCGCGGCGTCCTTCTCGTCTAACTCCGCGCGCTTTGCCTCGATGTCTTCGTCGAGTCTCGACCTGCGATCCCGGAGCCCCGGTAGCTCCCGTTCGACCCGATCGAGTTCCGCCAGCTCCTCGTCGACACGCTCCTTCTCGGAGGTGAGACGCTGAATCTCCTCGCGGATAGCCGCCGTGTCGACAGGGCGCATGATGAACTCGCGGAGGTCGTCGCCCTCTTCGACGGCGCGACGCGCCTCGTTGTTCTCCAGGAGGAACGCGAACAGGTCAGCAACCTCCGGGTCGTCGAGGTACGGGGAGCCCGTCGAGCGCACCCTCCCGTCGACGCGCTCGAAATGTCGTTCGTACGTTCGTTCACCAACGGTGAAGGCGACGTGGCCCTCGTCAGCGTCCGCCTTCAGCGAGACGCGGTCGCTACCGAGGCCAGCCATCAGTGCCTGCAAGAACGAGGTTCTATTCGTCGCGTTACGCCCGGTGAGAACCGTCACGCCAGGCCCGAACCCGACCGTGGTCCCGTCGATTCCGCCGATGTTCTCTACCTCCACTTTGACCTCCGCAGTTTGTTCTTCCAATGGGGTCACAGTAGTTACGGATACAGGGTTATAGATAATAAAAACACGGGGTTGTAGAATGTAACGATGCTCCGACGTTCTTGCACTGCCCGCCCTACCAGGTGGGTGGTGTATACGCGTACGAGTCGAACGCTGTGTCAGGATACACGAACAACGGTACGCTCGTTACGGTTCTCTCGCACATTCGCATCCGCCCGCGTCGAGTAGCTCGACTACGCTGTACCGTTCGTCACAGTCCGAACAGTAAACGCGAGCCGAAACCGTCACCTGGAGATCGCCAACCTCGACGTGGCCTGAACGCTGCAGAGACTGCAGTTTATCCCGAGTGACCGCCTCGGCTCGACCTACGACTCCGCTGATGCGCTCCCGCTCGGCGGCCACCTGGTCCACGTCGTTACTGTATTCGACGCCGCGGTGGCTCTGCAGGTACGTCCGCACGGCCTGATAGGAGACGAACTCCGACCGGAGCAATCCGACGTCCACGCCCTCTCGCTCCAAGCGGCGCTCCGCCTGGATTCGATCCCCGTCGCTGACGTTCTCGCCGTCGAGTAACCGGTACAGCGTCTCGACCTCTCCCTCCAGGAGGGACGCCCCTACCGCCGACGCTACCGCGGCAAGCAGACGGCGATTGAAGAGAGCGGCCAGCTCTCGCAGGCTCTTCTCGCCGCTTCCGGTGCCGCTCCAGGACTGCTCGAGTTCGTCACCGACGTCGTGGAGTTCGTACTTCTCGATCAGTGTTGCGACCTTGCTCGGTCGACCCGGCCCGTCGGAGCCTGCGTTGGTGTTGGGCATGCGCAGGTGTTCGTCGCCCACGCTGGAAAAGGTTTCCATAACAAGAGTACTCTCGTTACGATACTCGGGAGGCGGCGATAGTTGCGTTCGCTATCAGGGAACGCTGATGGACGGCTCCTCGAACTTCATCTGGAGGCTAATTTCGCGGGCGGCGTGGATAATCTGTTCCGCGTACTCCGATTCAAGCTTGCCAGCAACGACGGTATCGTCGGGCACGACGATGCCGATCGCGCCGACGGCCCCAGTTAGCTCGTCGACGACCGGCGCTGTGATGGCGCGAATCCCCTCGAATCGCTCCCCGCGACCGACAGCGAACCCCTGCTCTCGCACTCCCTCGATGGCGTCCCACAGCGACTCCGGGTCGGTGATCGTCTTCTCCATCGCCTCAGGAAGCCCGGTCTCCGCGATGTACGCCTCGATCTCCTCGTCGTCGCACTCGGCGAGCATCGCACGCCCTGCCGCGTTCTGGTGGAGATACGGCTGCTGGCCGAGCGGAATCACGTTCTGCAGCCCGTACCGGTTGCTCGTACGGAACAGGAACGAGCCAGTGTTCCCCTCCCGCACCAGCAGGAAGACCATCTCCCCAGTTTCGTTGGCGAGTTCCTCTGCTCTCGGCCGCCCGAACCGGTATATCCGGTTGCGGTCGCGGACGTATCCGCCGTACTCTAGCAGCCGGAGCGTGAGTTCGTACGTGCCGTCGTCGTTGCGTACGAATCGATTCGATTCCAGGGATTTGAGATGCTTGTGGACGGTGCTCTTCGAAAGGCCCAGGTCCTCGGCTAGCTCCGTCACGCCAGCGCCGTCCTGCTCCTTCAGCCGCTCCATGATCGCTAGTACCGTGAAGTCCGACTGGATCGTTCCGGGCGGGTGGTCTTCGTCCATACTGTGGGCTACGTCCTCACCCCACATAGATGTTCGCCATGAAGAAACACTCACGGTCGGCCATATAAGAACGATCGGAAAGTAGCAACCGCCGCCCTATATTTCGAATAATCATGTACTATTCGTTCGCTCACAGCGAACGCAGACGTAGGACACTGGCAAGTGGCATTTCCCCACACGATGTGTCCCTGTATCGATCCTCGCTAACCCTGACGACGCGCGAAATCTGGCTCAGTCATCGACCGGATCACGCCCCGATGTCGCATCCGACGTAAGCCCACGGCGCACGCGGGAGGGCCTCAGTGCGGCACGTCACTCCGGCAGCAGCGCAGCTACGACCAACACGGCGATTGCAACGCCCGCGAGGAACAGAAACGCCCCACTGAACAGATCCTGATCGGCGAACGCACCGACGACAGTTGGAGCCGCTGCGGCGAAGAACAGATAGATCGTCCGCACCAACCCGAGGCTGCTCCCCTGTGTGTCCGCGGGGAGCCGCGCCACCAGATACGCGTTCGTAACCGGCGGCAACCCGAGGAGGCTACTCGACAGAACGGTCACGACGATCAGCATCGGGAGGGACGTGACGAAGGGCAACGCGCCAAGTGCCAGAACGACGATTGGCCCCGTCGCGAGCAGCGTTCGACGCGAGCCGAGGCGGTCGGCGGCTTCACCGATCAACAGCTGGAAGACGACGCCCGCGGCGAAGAAGAGCCCGAAAAGCAGTGCAGCGAGGCTCGCGTCGAGGCCCTTGACCTCGACCAGATACGTGGGGTAGAAGCCCGTGAATCCCTGCCAGACGAACGTGACGAGGAGGAGAATCGACGTCGCCAGCAGAACCGATCGCCGGGATACGGCCGCAATGATTCCGCGAAGGGAGGTGTGCGATTGCTCGCTGCTCGCTTCCCCCTCACTCGTCGTGCGGGCAGGGACGAACACCGAGATGGCGATTGCGACGAGCGCGGTCGGCAGCGCGACCATCCCGAGTCCGACGCGCCAGGTCGATGCCGTGGCGACGGCCACTGCCACCGCGGGTATCACGGCGTGCCCGACACTGCCGGCGGCCTGCGTGATACCGATAGTTGTCCCGAGGCGATCCGGGTAGACGTTCGAGAGGATGGTGTGGCGCGTCGGGCCGTAGAGAGCGGTCGCCAACCCCAGCATCGCGGTGGTGACGAACAGGACGCGAGCAGTCGAGGCGACCGCCACGATAGCGATGGTGCCGGCAGTCAAACCAATGCTCGCGGCGAGAACCCGGCCGTCGCCGAATCTATCGGCGATGATTCCACCGGGGAACTGCCCGATTGCGTACGTGACCCAGAGAACGCTGAGGAGCATGCCCGCGGTCGTGAACTGGAACGCGAACGCGTCGCGTAGCTGCGGGAGAATGGCCGGGTAGATCAGTTTGGCACCGGTGGAGAGGAACCAACCAGTGGCGATCATGGCGAGAATCCGCCACCGGCCACGCCGGGAGAGGTCGGCGGCGATCTCCTGCATCCACCCCCGGATACGGTCAGCTATCGCTGCCCTAGGCACGCACCACTGTTCCACGTCGCGCCATCTAAACGTGCGGATTACGGCAACCCGATCTCGGCTCCGGACCCGTATCGTCCCGGGGATTCGCTCGTCCCGGTGTCGTCGCCGACATGGGGTGGCCCCCTGGAGCCGCTGTCGCCCCTCAGTCAGTTGAAAATAGCTCGATAGCCCGAGGGACGCCGATTCCGCTGGTGTCACTTCTGGTTCTGTCTATACATCACCTACCCCTGTCGCAAAAACTATTTATAGGCAGCACTCTTGTTCATCTGGTGTAGAGAGTGGCCGAGAACGAAGCACCGACTACGGACGTGGAGCGTACCGTGCGTCCCCGTCAGTGACAGTCAATGACACGCAAGAAACCCCAACCATTCAACGCATGACCGGACTCACAGCGACGCAGAAGATGCTGGCCGACTCCAGCGACAACGATAACGTGGAGCCGGGCGACGTCGTGGAGGTAGACGTCGACCTGGTGTACACGATGGACTTCCTCGGACAAGTGCTGTACGATCACCTCGCGGACATGGGTGCGGACCACGTCTTCGACGACGACCGCGTCGTCGTGATATTCGACCACATCGCGCCCGCGAACACCGAGGACTTCGCCGACCTGCACAAGTCCATCCGCGAATCGGTCAAAGAGTACGGCGGCACACTGTACGACATCGGCGACCAGGGCATCATGCATCAGGTCGTCGTCGAGGACGGCTACGTCACGCCAGGCACTATCGCAGTTGGCACCGACTCGCACGCACCGACTGGCGGTGCCGTCGGTGCGATCTCGATGGGTATGGGTGCGACGGACGCCGCGACCGCGATGGCGACCGGCAACCTCTGGCTGCGTGTGCCCGAGGGCGTCGAGGTGACGGCGGACGGCGAGTTCCAGGACGGCGTCACCGCGCGCGACATGATGTTCCATCTCCTCGGCGAGAAAGGCTGGGACGGCGAAGAAGGGTTGTGGGGGTACAAGGCAGTCGAGTTCACGGGGCCCGCTATCGAGGAGATGTCCATCGACTCGCGGTTGACGACGACGAACCTCGTGTCCGACATGGGCGCGACGACCGGGTTCATCGAGGCCGACGACAAGATGCTCGACTACGTCGACGACCGAGCGCGATTCGACGCAGAGCTGTACTCCTCGGACGACGACGCCGAGTGGGCCGAGCAGACGCGCGTCGACGTCTCGCAGCTCGATCCCGTGGTCGCGTGCCCGCACAGCCCCGACAACGTCAAACCGGTCAAGGAAGTCGAAGGTACCGAGGTCCACCAGGCGGTCATCGGCGCGTGTACCGGCGGTCGACTCGAGGACATGCGGCAGGCCGTCGACGTCCTCGACGGCCACGAGATCCACGACGACGTGCGGATGCTCGTGAGTCCCGCGTCCTCGAAGCTGTACCAGGAGGCGATGCGGGAGGGGCTGCTCGACGCGTTCATGGACGCCGGCGCGAACGTCCTGAACAGCACGTGCGGTCCGTGCTTCGGGCAGGTCGGGACGCTCGGAGCCGACGAGACGGCGATCACCAACACGCCGCGGAACATGAAGGGTCGAATGGGGTCCAGCGACTCGTTCGTCTACTCCGGCAACCCCATGACCGTGGCGGCGAGCGCCATCGAAGGCGAACTCACTGACCCGAGGGAGTACCTATGAGCGAACAATCCACGGAGTACGAACTCGAGACGGCACTGGACGGCAGGGCGTACGCGGTCCCGAATTACACGGACGCGTACGACATCCTTCCGAAGGAGTACTGGCAGGGTGGCGCGGACATCGGGAATCTCGACGACGAGAAGCTCGGGAAGCACGCGATGGCGGGCATCGACGAGGAGTTCGCCGAGCGGGCGGCAGCGGGCGAGTTCGAGATCGTCGTCGCTGGCGACACGTTCGGCGGCGGCGGGAAGAGCATCGAGCACCCTATCATCGCGCTCCGCGGTGCCGGCGTGAAGCTCGTCGTCGCGGAGAGCTTCGCCCGGTACTTCTACCGGAACGCGATCAACAACCGGCTTCCGGTGCTCCGGTGCGAGGGCGTGCTCGACGCCGTCGATACCGGCGACGAACTCAGCGTGGATCTCGAATCGGGTACCATCACGAACGAGACGACCGGCGAGACGCTACACGCCGACCCGCTCCCGGAGATGGCGATGGAGATTCTCCGGAGCGGCGGCGGCATCAACTACGCCAAGCAACAGCAGTTGCGTGGTGGGACCTGAACGTACCGTCTCCCGTATCGATGTACGACCGAACACGACACAACCACCATCGACATCAGTCACAATGACGATCACGAACGAGACACTGGCGAAGATGCAGAACGGCGAAACGACCTTCGGGGCGTGGGTATCCACGATGAGCCCGCGCGCAGCCGAGGCGTTCGGCGCGAACGGCCTGGACTGGGCGACCATCGACATGGAGCATACGCCCATCGGTGCCCTCGAAGCCGAGAACGTCATCCGGGGCATCGAACGACACGGCATGACGCCGTTCGTCCGCGTGCCGGAGCTGGACTACGGGCTGCGCGGGACGTTCAAGCGGGTGCTGGACTCGGGCGCACAGGGCGTCATCGTTCCGCGGGTGGAGTCCCGCACGCAAGCCGAGCGCGTCGTGGAGGCGGCGAGGTACCCGCCTGACGGCGACCGCGGCGTCGTCGGTAGCTCCCGCGCGAACTACTACGGGACGAAGTTCGACGAGTACGTCGGCGAGGCGAACGACGAGGTGTTCGTCTGCGTTCAGCTCGAGACCGCGACCGGTGCTGATAACGCCGAGGAGATACTTTCCGTGAATGGGGTAGATGGCGTGCTCATCGGCGAGAACGACCTGTCGACCACCCACGGCGCTCCGGGCGAGAAGGGCCGCGACGAGGTACAGGCGGACGTCGACCGCATCCTCGCGGCCGCGAAGGACAACGACGTGTTCGCGGGGACGGTGGCGGCGACGCAAGCGGACATCGAGCAGCGCGTGAACGACGGCTTCGACCTCATCTCTATCGGGAGCGACCTCTACTTCGCGGGCCGGTCTATCGGCCAGCTCCTGCCGGAGTAACAGCGGGTTCGCGGGCGACAGAGTAGCTCTCTGTCGGTTCGCGCGTCGATCACCGTGCGGCGGTGACGTCGATCTCTATCGACGCGTTCATCGGTAGCTACTTCACTTCGACGGTGCTGCGGACGGGATACGGCTCCGAGACGAACGCCTCGTACTCGTTCATCGACGCCCGCAGGTCGTCCATGTCCGTGTAGTAAATCGTGATTTTCATGGCGTCGTCCACGATTTCGAGGCGGTCCGGGTCGATTCCGAACTGTCCGGACACGTAGATGGTGTCGCCGTGGACGACGGCCTGGGAGAGGGGAACGCGAGGTCCTCGAACGACGGCGCTGCGCTGGTTTGGATGCTACGCGGCATGCGTCTTCGGCGGCGAGCCAGTACAAAGCGTTCATCTCCGGGTCGGGTCACGCTACGCCTACCGCCGACGGGCAGGCCGAGAGGACGACGGTGCCATCTCCTGTAGTGAATAGAACAAAATCTTTATGCGCGGATGCACACCAGTACCACAGGAGTATGCAAGTCATCGGTGAGATGATAGACCGACTCGTATCGATAGAGATGCGCGGCGGATTCGCACGCGGCATCAGCACGAATCTCTGGGAAGCTGCCCACGAGAAGCAGGGCGAACCGCTCGTGTTGAACGCCGCGAGACGACTCTCCGAGGAAGTCGACCACGGCGACACCGTCATCGTCTCCGCGGGGTTCGTGGTTCCGCCGCTGTATCCGGTCGGCGAGCCCTGTGGCATCGTCGGTAGCGCGGCGCTAGCGCGAGCGTTCTACTTCAACTACAATAAGACGTTGTTCGTGGGTGAGGACGTCGTCGTGCCCGTGTGGGAGGACGCGGCCAACGCGTTCGAGCAGCGGGTCGTCCCGACCGACCTCTTCCACGAGGAACCGCTCGCCATCTCGGCCCGCGAGTTCACGAAAGACGAGGACGAAGCCCAGCAGGAAGCCGAGGACCTCATCGAGGAGTACGATCCCGCGGCTGTCATCACCGTCGAGCGCCCCGGTCGGAACGAGAACGGCATCTGGCACACCGGCATCGGCAACGAGATGAGCGAGTTCACGTCGAAGATCGATTATCTCGTCGAGGAGGCGAAACGCCAGGACATCCTGACAGTCGGCATCGGCGACCTCGCCAACGAGATCGGGATGGGCATGATCAAGGACGAAGCCGAGGCGTTACTCGACGAGTACGAACCCGAACTCGGCCTGGGTACGGAGTGCAACTGTGGTTGCGGCGGAACCATCGCGACGGCGACCGAGACCGACTGTCTGGTGTACGGGTCGGCGTCGAACCGCGGCGCGTACGGCCTCATCGGGATGCTCTCCGCGCTAGAGGACGACGACCGGATGCGTCCCAGCCCCGACCAGTGGCATCGCGCGTACGAGAAGGTGGTCTCCAAACGCGCGGGCGACAGCATCACTGGTCGGCCGGTTCTCCGCGACGACGGCGTGCCTATCCAGCACGACATGCACCAGATAGAGATGATAGACCAGATAATCGAGGCGAAGGACTTCACGTCGCCGTTGTTCGAGGAGTATCGGCGGAAGACCGGGTGGTGACCGGGACGCCGCCCGTCTATCACTCTCGCAACCACGTCCACTCGCTTTCTGCTCGGCGACCGACGCGAACTGATTATCGAAGCAATCCTTAACAACCTCTCGCGCAATCACGTCCGTATGTCCGGAGGCGTTTGCTTCGCATCGGCGTCGACGCTCGCACGGGAGATTCGGGCCGGCCGACTGTCGCCGGTCGAGGTAGTCGAGTCGTACTGGAATCGCATCGACGAGCACGACGACACGCTCAATGCGTATGTCACGACGTGTCGAACGGAGTCGATCGAGCGCGCGCGGGAAGCGGAGGCAGCCGTCGAGAACGGCGACGATCTTGGGCCGCTCCACGGTGTGCCGGTCGCGGTCAAGGACCGGTTCGGGTTCAAGAAGGGGGTGCGACACACGTTCGGCTCGAAACCGTTCGAGGAGTTCGTTCCCGATTTCGACGCCGTCTTCGTGAAGCGACTGGAGGACGCTGGCGCGATACTGCTCGGGAAAACCAACCTCCCGGAGTTCGCGTACGGCGCGAAGACGGAGAACCGCCTCGCTGACGCGACGCCGACGCCGTTCGACGTGTCACGGACTGCCGGCGGCTCCTCCGGGGGGAGTGCGGCGGCGGTGGCGTCGGGACTCGTCGCGGTCGCGCAGGGATCCGACGTCGGTGGCTCCATCCGGCTGCCCGCGGCGTTCTGCGGCGTGTTCGGGCTGCTGCCGTCGTTCGGGCGGGTTCCGCACGCGCATCGACCCGATGGGTTCGTCGGCGCGAAGCCGATGAACGGCATCGGGCCGCTCGCGCGGACGGTCGAGGACGCAGCGCTCGTGCTGGATGTCGTTTCCGGGAACCACTCCGCGGATCCGTTCAGCCTCGGCGACCCTGCGTCGTCGTTCGTGGACGCTGTCGACCGCCCGATAGACGACGTCACCGTCGGTTACACGCCCGGACTCGATCTATTCCAGGTGGAGCGGCGCGTGCTGGACATCGTGGAGGACGCCGTCGGGGCGTTAGAGGACGCTGGCGCGACAGTCGAACGCGTCTCCTTCGACCACGAGACGAGCGTGGACGCAATGCGGGAGTTCCACCTGACTGCGATGAACGTCCAGTTCGCTGCGTTGCGGGAGCATCTACTGGACGACGTCGGCGTGGATATCCTGGCGCACAGAGACGATGTCGCCCCGCACGTCGTCGAAGCTATCGAGGCGGGCCAGGACGTCGGTGCACTCGAGTACAAGCTAATCGACGTGGCGCGGACCGCGTTCTACGACGCCGTCCAGGACGCGCTTGACGAGTACGATCTGCTGGTCACGCCCGCGACCAGCACACCACCGTTCGGCATCGACGAGGACGCACCGTCGACAGTCGACGGCGTCGACGTCGACCCGTTCCTCGGGTGGCTGCTCACGTGGCCGTTCAACATGACTGGTCATCCGGTCGCGTCCGTGCCGGCAGGATACACCGACGACGGCCTCCCCGTCGGGATGCAGGTCGTCGGACGGCACCGGGCTGACGACACCGTCCTCGCCGCGAGCGCTGCCCTCGAACGTGAACGGCCGTGGCAGGACGCGTACCCCGACCTGCTGTAGCCGGTCGGCTATCGTCGATGCGCTCCTTCGTGCCCGCAGTCCACCCACGGGAAAACTTAATACCCGATAGAACGCAGCCGTACTCGAATGACCGAGCTAACGCTGTCTGCGCAGCATCGCGACGGGTCGACCGAAGACGTAGCGTACGATGTCGAGCGAATCGCTAACTGTGGGCTGGCCGTCGACGAGGACGTCGCGCAGGCGCATCTCGACGAGATGGAGGAGGAGGGTATCGAGGTCACCGCCGACCCGCCGGTCGTGTTCCCGCTCCCCGACTCCGCGATAACGACCGCGTCGAGCATCCAGGTCAACGATCCGAGGACGAGCGGCGAAATCGAGTACGTGCTGTTCCCGACCGAGGATGAGATCTACGTCGGCGTCGGTAGCGACCACACCGACCGGGCGCTGGAGACCCGCGAAGCCGACATCCCTAAATCGAAGACGATCTGCCCGAACGTCGTGAGCAAGGAGGTGTGGCCGTTATCCGAGATTCGACGTCACTGGGAACAGCTCGAGTTGCATAGCTGGACCGGCGTGGACGGCGCGAGCGAGACGTACCAAGAGTCGAGTATCGACGTGTTCTATCCGCCGGAGAAGATGATCGAGACCGTCGCGGAGCGGTCGACTGCGCCGATTCCGGGCACCGCCGTCTTCTCTGGGACCGTGGAGGCGGTCGGCGACATCGAGTTCAGCGATTACTTCGCCGCGAGACTCCACGATCCGGTTCTCGACCGGTCGCTGCTCGTCGACTACGACGTCGACGTCGTGGATTGGCTGCGTGACTGACGCTGGACGAGGGGTGTTTGGGTTGCGGAGTCGGGACTCGGCCGTGACTGTTCCGGACCTCCTTTCTCCCGCGGAGTTACCGTGTGACGCGACTGGCCGGACCCGGTGACGCCACGCAATGTATTACGCCGTATCCTGCCGCAAACTGGCATCTTGGATATTTTTCGCTGCCAGTCGACAGGTACTGATTGTTTCCTCCTTCCGCTCGCGCATACTTGGTCTGACCGGAACGTTTAATATGTTTTCGAACAAGGCAGACATCATGTCCAGTGATAGCCCGAGGCATGCGAAGCGCACGTTATCCACCCGCCGCAACTTCGTCCGCGCGGCCGGTGCTTCTAGCGTCGTCGGCCTCGCCGGATGCACAGGCGGCGGATCGGACCTCAGCGGCGAAGAAATCCACGTGCTCACACAGGAAGCGACGGATAAGTACACCGAATACTGGGACGACGTATCAACCGCCTTCGAGGAGGAGACGGGCGCGTCCGTGAAAATCGAGTACGCCGGCGAAACCGGGTCAGGGCCAAAGGAACGCATCCTGCAACTCACACAGGCGGGGAACCCGCCGGAGGTCGTCCAGGCCACGATGCCGACCGCCGCGGAGCTGGGTGCTCGCGGACTCATCGTCGACCACAGCGAGGTCATCAGCACCTTCGAGGATCGCTACGGGCCGTTCCCGGAGCAGTACCTCATCGAGTTCGACGGGAATAAGACGTTCATTCCCATGCTAAACAACACCCACTCGAAGTGGTACCGGAGTGATCTCTACGACGTGGTCCCCAACACGTGGGAGAAGGAACTCGAGTTCGCACGGGAGACCGACGAGGGCGAGGGCGGTATGCGTGGGGAGTGGATGGCCCACACTGCGAAGATTCCCCAGCCGGGAATCAACCTGATATCACGAGGCTGGGGCAACGACGCTGTCCTCTGTGAACGCGACGGCGACGGCAACGTGCAGGTCGTCATGGATGAGGAGCCCTACCGGAGTCGATGGGCGGAGACGCTGGAGCACAACCGGAAGCTCGCCGAGTACTCCCCGCTGAACACCGGCGCGACCTGGGCGGATCTGATGGAGGCCATCGAGAACGGACGGACGTCACAGATCATCATGTACGGGTCGCGGGGCAAGGACAACAACGCCAACGACTTCGTTCCGGACATCAGGAACACCACGTGGCCGGTGCCCGGCGACAAGTACGAGGAAGGCGGACGGCGGTCGTGGGCCAACACGTCGGGATTCATGGTGCTCAAAGGGTCGAACGAGTCGGCGGGTAAACAATTCCTCGAGTTCTGGTCCCAGAAGGAACACTACTTCGGCCTGTTCATGCCACATCCCGCTCACCTCGTGCCGATGCAGGAGGGCGTCTACACCGACAGCGACTTCGAGAGCCAGCTCCAGGAGTCGCTGGGACCACAGTGGGACTACGAGAGGGACGTCAAGGGCCTGTTCGAGATGTCGAAGAGTGCGTTCGACCTTCCCCTGGAGACGAGCCCTCCGAACCCCTACGCCGGGCCACTTCAGGGGAGCCTCGAGGTCGGCGGTGTTCAGAACGACGTCCTCGTGGAGGGCATGAGCATCGATGCGGCTATCGACAAGCGCGCCCAGAACATGCAGCAGATCATCGAGGAGTCCAGGCTCGAAGACTAACCTGCCGGCCCGCACTTTCGTTCAACAAGCTATGGTACCCTCTCCAATCCCATCGCAACGCCGTCGCACAGTCGCCAGAGAACGGGCCAGGACGCTGCAAGACAGTCTCTACGAACTGCTTTCGCAGCGCCGTGTGATGATTAGTTACACGATCCTGCCAGTCGCGCTGCTGTTCGCGTTCATCAACGTCTTCCCTATCATGTGGGCAATCGCCGGCAGCTTCTTCTACATCCCTCCGTTCGGCGGTTCCTGGGAGTTCGCCGGCGTAGAGCAGTACATCGCCCTGTTCGGAAACGCGGAGTTCCGGGCCTCGATGTGGCGCTCACTCGTGTTCGCGGTCGGTTCGGTCGTAGTCCAGGTGATTGCGGGAATCGGTCTGGCGCTGTTGATCACTCGTGACTTCACGTTCAAACGCGTAGCGCGCGCGGTCGCATTCCTGCCGTATCTGATTCCGACGGCGGTCTTCGCGTTCATCGCCATCTGGATGACCCGCCCTCAGTTCGGCGTCCTCAATCGTATTCTCCTCAACACGGGAATCATCGACGGGAGCATCGCGTTCTTCTCCGAACCATCGATCATCATGCCGTCGATAATCCTCACCAACAGCTGGAAATTATCAATATTTGTGACAATAATGGCGGTCGCTCGCCTGCAGAGCATCCCCGACTCGTTCTACGAGGCGGCGGAGATGGCTGGCGCCGGGACGTGGCGGAAGTTCCGTGACATCACACTTCCGAACCTCAAGGGAGTGTTGTTCATCGTCATCCTGCTTCGGTTCGTCTGGATGTTCATCAAATTCGACATCATCTGGATTCTGACGCGCGGTGGCCCGAACAACGAAGTGCTGACCGCCCCGCTGTACGCCTACGAGCAGGGATTCATCCACCTGCTGCTGGGACGATCAGCCGCGGTTTCGACGATCCTGTTCGTGCTGCTTGCCGTCATCGCAGCCGTCTACTTCCGAGTGCTCGAACCGTCCCGGGAGGTGCGCGTCGAATGAGTCGTCGTGACGCTGACGACACACTCCAAGCGGCGTTCATCTCCTATCGGCGCCGCCGACAACTCAAGAGGTGGTTCCAGCACGGACTGTTGCTCGTCGCCATGATACTCATCCTCTTCCCCATCTACTGGGCGCTATCGACGTCTCTCCGCGATGTATCGAGTCTCCAGGGGGAGCACGTGGCACTGTTCTCGGCCGACTTCACCCTCGAACACTACCGGTTCCTCCTCACCGAAACGCCATTTCTCACGTGGCTTGGCAACAGCCTCCTCGTCGCAGCGGGCGTCATGGTACTCACGGTGGTTTTCGCGACGCTCGGGGGATACGGACTCGCCCGCCTGAATCTCACGTACAAGCGGACGTTCGCCCGCGGTGTCCTCCTGGGATACATGTTCCCACCCATCCTGCTGGCCATCCCGATGTACATCATCTGGCAACGAATCGGCATCCTCAACAGCCACATCGGGTTGATTCTGGCGGAGACGGCGCTTGCGCTACCATTCTCCCTGTGGTTGATGTGGAACTTCTTCCAGTCGGTGCCGTACTCGCTGGAGGAGTCCGCCCAGATGAACGGTGCGTCGCGGTTCCAGGCGTTCGTCGACATCGCGCTCCCGATGGCGCGCCCGGGCATCATCGCGATCCTCGTGTTTGCGTTCGCAGTGTCCTGGAACGAGTACACCCTGGCACAGATCCTGATGTCGGACCGATCGAAATTCGTCGTCACCATCGGCCTGGACCAGCTTGTCTACGACAACCTCGTCCCCTGGGGGCCGATGATGGGTGCGGCGTTCATCACCATCGTGCCTACGTTCCTGCTAGTGTACTTCCTCCAGAAGTACCTCATCAGGGGCTTTCGAATTACGGGGTGAGCGGTCGATGCACACCCACTCCTCGATGCCACGTAAAGATTTAAACTGTGTCGTGCGGAACCACTACGCCGAACGAGAGAACCACGTCGAACGAGAAACGCCACCATGTCCAAGATTCAGATAGAGGACCTCAGGAAGGAGTACCGAGTCGCTGGTCGAACGGAGTTGGCAGTCGACGACATCAGCCTCGAGATAGGAGAGAGCGAGTTCGTAACCCTAGTCGGGCCGTCTGGGTGTGGTAAGACGACGACGTTGCGCTGTATCGCCGGGCTCGAGACGCCCACCAGCGGGACCATCCGCTACGACGGCGAGGACATCACAGACGTCCCGGCGAACAAGCGCAACCTCGCGATGATGTTCCAGGACATCGCGCTCTACCCGCACATGACTTCGTTCGATAACATCGCGTATCCGCTGCAGATCGATAACGTGCCGAAGCAGCAGCGCCGCGAGCAGGTCGAGGAGGCTGCGGAGATCATGCAGATAAGCGAACTCCTCGACAAGTACCCAGGCGAGCTGAGTGGTGGCCAGCAGCAGCGGGTCGCGCTCGCGCGCACCATCGTACAGGATCCGAGAGCGTTCTTGATGGACGAGCCGCTCAGCGACCTCGACGCGAAGCTCCAGGTCGAGATTCGAAAGGAGGTCCAGCGAGTCCACCACCGCCTCCAGAAGCCGACCGTGTACGTCACGCACAATCAGGAGGAGGCGATAACCATGAGCGACCGCATCGCAGTGATGAACGACGGTCGAATCGAGCAGGTCGGAACCCGCAACGAACTCTATCATTACCCGACGAACGTGTTCGTCGCGCGGTTCATCGGCAACCCCTCGATGAACTTCCTGGAAGCGTCGATCGAGTCGCTGACGCCGGAGTCCGGTGCTGTCACGGTCGGCGATCTCCGCGTTCCGTTCGATACGGATCGACTCCTGACTGACGACGACCTGACGGAGGTCGTGCTGGGTGTTCGGCCGATCTCCATCTCGCTGGAGCGGGGATCGTCGCAGAGTAGCTTCACCGGGGAACTCCAGCTGTTCGAACCGCTGAACGACCGAGCGCAGGCGACGGTCGAGACTGACCGGGGCGAGATAATCGCTTTGGTCCCGACGGACAGCGACCTCTCCGTTGGCGACGAGGTGAGTCTCTCCGTCGACACGCACAACCTCTACGTTTTCGACCCGGAAACGGAGGCGCTCGTCGCCACGTCCGGCAAGAAGCTAACCGCAACGTCGGGCGAGCACGCCTGACCTCGACGGATACCGGTTCCGGCTCGACGCCGGCGTTGTCGTCCCCACTACCGAACGCCGCAGCTGGCTCCACCTCACTCTCGCGCTCGACCGGCATCGCCGGTCGACGTAATCTGGCGTACAGGCGGCCGTGCGGCTGGGTACTGGACCGCTGGCCCGTGGAGCTGATCGTGATCCCTCCGCTCAGCGTTCGAAGTGTTTGACGTACGGATGGAGCCCTGGAAATGCTTCCAAAGGATTTACGACGCGAGAGCTAATCCCTCAATTTGAGTCATGTTACCAGCAAGCATGTGGGGTATAGGTACAGGTGCGTGGATCATTCTGCTCGGTATCTACGTGATCGCCGGACTCCAGATTCTCGGCGCGCTCCGGTACGGCGGCACACCCATCACCGAGATTCTCGGGCTCAGCTCCGACGGAGGCCGCTGACGATGGCGATCAACACTGCGCTCACCGCGTGGCTCGTCGTCTACCTGCTTGCTGTCCTCGGCATCGGCGTCTACGGCTGGCGGAAGGTGGACGACCACCAGACGTTCGCTACCGCCGACCATAACCTCCCGTTCTACCTCCTGTTCGGGTCGCTGTTCGCCACGTTCATGAGCGCACTCACGTTCATCTCGGCTGTCGGCTACTCCAGCAAGTTCGGGTTCGCTACCCTCACGCTCTACATGGTCGGTTCGATAATCGGTACGAGCGTGCTGTGGATTACCGCCCGGAAGTGGCACGACGCCGACGTCAACAGCGTCAGCGAGTTCATGCGCGTGCGGTACGGTAGCGGCAACGTCCAGGCGCTGATGGCTATCTCCATCGTGTTCGTGTACGCGGTGGTGCTCATCGGCGAACTCTACGGCATCGGGTGGATTATCGAGGGACTGATCGGCATCCCGATGTGGCTCGGAATCGTCGCAATCGGGTTGTTCTTCGTCGCGTACACGATGGTAGGTGGCATGGTGAGCGTCTCGCGGACCGACGCCATCCAGGCTGTCGTGTTCACCATCGGGTTCTCGCTGGTGTTCGCGTCCGTCGCGCTGAACCTGTGGGGCGACTCTAGCGTCTCGTTCGCGCAGAACGCCGAGATGATGGACATATTCGGCGGCTCCACGCCGACGTTGTTCATGGTCGGGTTGTTCGCGTTCGTGTTCGGCCCGGGTGTCGCCATCCACCCTTACTACGTCCAGCGGCTCCTCTCCGCGAAGAACGTCAAGCAGGCCCGGCTCGCGGTCGGCCTCACCCAGGTAGGGCAGCTCACCCTCATCCTCTTCACGGTGGTCATCGGCGTCGGTGGGTCGTACTACCTGCCGAACGCCGTGGGTGACAGCATGGCACCGGCGGTCGTCCGCGAGATCATGACCGGGCCTGCCGGCATCATTGCCATGATGGTGATTCTTGCCGGCATCCAGTCGACCACGGACTCGCTCCTGCACGTCATCGGGACGTACACCGCCCAGGACGTCATCGGCAACGTGGTGTACGACGACCTTAGCGACCGGGAGCTGCTACGGTGGTCGCGCATCTCTACTGGCGTGTTCGGCGTGACCGTCACTGCGTTCGCCACCTACCAGGCTATCTCCGGTCAGGTCGAACTCATCGCCAGGGTGGCGACGTACGCGTGGGGGACGCTCGGTGCGGCGCTGTTCGTCCCGATAATCTTCGGGATGTACTGGCGTGGAGCCACCAGCAAGGGAGCGGCTGCGTCGGTCGTCCTCGGACTGCTTGGAACCGTCGTCGGTCACGAACTCGTCGCGCGTGGCATGCTGCCCTACCACGAGATTCTGTACGCCATCCCTCTATCGGTCGCCGGGATGGTGGTAGTGAGCAGCGTCACCGAGAAGACGGGCGAGGAGGATCTTGCGGCCGTGTTCGACGATGTCCCGTCCACAGCCGGCTCCAGCGACGATTGACGGCCGCATACGCTCTCCCACTCTCGTTCTAACGTGTGCTATCCGCCACGTAACCAGGCGTTCACGGCGTATCCTGTGTCTTCGTGGGAGCTGATGAAGAGTAACGGTCCTTTCGGGGACCATGGTAGCGAGCCGGCCAGCAGCGGTGACAGTGGTACGTCCTCGACTCGTCGTACTGCCTGACCGGCTCACCGGTATCTTCCGATTCTGCACTGAGATAGCTACTCGTTCGATTCGGCCTCCATTTCACGGAATCTGTTGCGGGTCGCGTGGGCGCTGGACCGGGACCAGAATCGGCAGCGCGCATCCGTTCGAGACAGGTGACAGACTGGGCGGCTTCGGCGTCGAGTGGAGCGGTAGACGCCGGCACTGGCACAGCGATGAAGCAGTCGGCGGTCCGATCTGGACCGGGCCGAAAGGTCACAGACTCGGGCTCGTGATTCCAGACCGTGAAAGTGTAGCATGCCGGTGACGTCGACCGCTTTATCGAATACTGCGCTCCGCCGGATGCGTTCGTGTAGCTCACGGGGAACTCCGTGATCACCAAGTTGTTGGCACAACCTATATGTGCATGTAAGTATAAACATAGTGCTATGAACTGGGATGAGTTGCAATATAACGGGGAACGTGTGCGCGATCCCAGCACCGGGCTTGCGCTGGTGTGTCCCGGGCGAGCTTCTGACATTCGCACCCCTGTTAGGCTCTGCAGAGGGTCCCGGAGTGTGAACTGGCCAGGTCGTCGGAGAACGGCAACCCCGTGAACCAGCTTGATCGTGCCGTCAGAAAAAACGGGCTCCTGTCCCGCGCAGGGCTGTTCTCGACCAAGCGTGCTACAGCACGTCGTGGTCCGCTGATAGCTGCTCGTCGTCCACTGCGAGATCTGGCCACTGCCACTCCTACGGAGCTGGGTGCCAGCGCAGATCCCGCGGATCGGTTACGCATCGACAGCGCTGGCTGTCTCGCTGTTCGTCGTGCTGGCTCGGCGTGCTCGACTCCGGAATCACTCGTGTGGCGGCGGCAGGACTGGGCTAACTCGCGATACGCCGCGACTGGTGGTGGGTGGGCAGCTTCCCGGCAACCCTTCGACACCGAGAGGGTGAACTTTTGTAGAGTTTCCATTCCCGTAGTCGAGAGCGGAGAGAAATAAGCAATTTATTTATATGTAGCCGACGATACGGTACTGGTGTATTACGTTCCTTTTTCGCCAGTACGTAATCGCAGGCGTTCGGCTCCGGCAACGTTCGGCGTCGGCGCGACCGATGGTAGCCGGTCGGGGCGTCCCGATCGACCACCGCGCGCACCGTTCGGCTCGACGGGCTTCTCCTCGCGGAGCTTCGCCAGCACCTCGCGCGACCGGTCCGCGATCGGCCGCGGGACGCCCGCGAGATCCGCGACGTGGATGCCGTACGAGCGCGACCTGGTGCATGTACGTGGACTTCCCGCTCATGTTCGGGCCCGTGACGACGACGAACCGGCGATCGTCGCCGAGTCGGGCGTCGTTCGGCACGAACTCGGTGGTCCCCTCCACCACGGGATGCCGGCCGGGCGCGATGGCGAGCGCGTCCTCCGTCGCGAGTTCCGGGCACGTCCAGTCGTTCTCGACCGCGTGAACGACGAAGCTGACGAACGCGAGGCACGACCGGGGGAGTGCCTCGATATGGACGAGCGGTGAGCAGAGCGAACCGCGAGTGGAACGAGCGAGCCGTGAGCCGCGCATCGATGCCATCTACTCCGATGGGTATCGCAGTCGGAACGTTACGAACACAACGACGGCGTGGATTTATGCCGGTCACGACCGACTGTCCGACGGGGAGATCATGAGCACCGACCAGTCGATGGAGCCGAGCGAGGAGGTAGACGAGCGTCAGCTAGAGATCGCGCGGAAGGAGGGCGAGGCGTACCTCGAAGCCGTGGAGTACATGGCGAACGAGGTCGCCCACGACGGCGGCAAGCAGGAGGCGGGCGACTACGTCGTCGCGTACGCCATCGAGGAGGCCGAGGGGCTGTGGACGTACCGCGACGGCGGCCTCGAGTTCGAGGAGCCGGGCGAGCAGAACGTCCACGTGGAGGTCGCGGTCGCGGACGGCGACGACGGCCGGTTCGTCCCCGGGCTCCACGTCGAGGCGTCGCTGACGGCCGAGGACGGCACCGAGGTCGGGCCGTTCGAGGTGCCGCTGGTCTGGCATCCCGGCCTCCACCACTACGGCGTCAACGTCGAGGCGCCGGGCGACGGCACGTACGACCTCCAGGTTCGAATCGCGCCCGCGGAGTTCCACCGTCACGACGAGACGAACGGCGAGCGCTACGACGAGCCCGTCGACGTGACGTTCGAGGGCGTGGACGTGAAGACGGGGCAGGGGTAGCGGCTCGGCTGCCGGGTCGTCGAAAGCCCCGGCGGGACGCCGGGCGCGCAGGGAACGCGTGACGAAGGGCGCGCGGTAGGGAGCCGCGCGTGGAACGGTTCGCGCAGGGAGCGCGGGCGGTCGGTCGCGCAGGGAACGCGGGTCGGTCAGGGGTCGCAGGCCACGAGGTCAGGGCGGCTCGTGGGGTAGGGTCGCTTACGCGCTGGTGACGCGCCACGTCGTGGCGCTCGTGTACGACCACTTCTCGATCTCGAGGTCGGTCGCGGAGTCCTTGAGTTTCACCATCAGTGCCCCGATCTCCTTCGGGGAAAGGCCGACTTCGTCGGCGATGAACTTGCTCTTGAAGTACATCTCACCGTCGGCGGCTTTCTCCCGGAGGTAGCTGCTGAGGCGGGATTCCTTGGTTTCGGTCTCGCCGGAGGGCGTCGCAGTTGCGCTCATGGGTTTTGGCCTCGATTACTCGTATGGGGCCAGGGGGTGTTATAAAGGGGTGAACGTTAGAATGCTTTCGACCGCTTTCATGAAAAATCGGCCCCGGACCGACCTTTCACGACGGTTCTAGAGACGTTTAGACGCTTTAGAACCGGCGCAAAATTATTAATTCTGCTTTATATCCCCCATCCAAAACCTCCGATTTTACGCGCGTTCGGCGGAGCAATCGGCCTCCAAGCGTAGCTTACCACAACGTTTCGCGCAATATAAAGAGTGATTCGCCGGGCTACGGGGTCACTCTCGGTCGTGGACCCAGAACTCATCGCCAATCGTGACCTCCTTCTTGAAGATTGGGACCTCGGCCTTGAGGCGGTCGATGCCGTCCTCGACGGTGCGGAACGCCTCCTCGCGGTGGCCGGCGAGCACGACGACGAACACGATGTCCTCGCCGTACTCTATCACGCCCGTACGGTGGTGCATGAGGACCTCGTGGACGCCGTCGCGCGATTCCAGCTCCTCCCGGAGCGCGGCGAGGCGCTCGTCGGCGACGCCGTCGTACGCCTCGAACTCCAGCCGATCGGTGGGGTCGTCGTCGGGACGCTCGCGGGCGCGGACGCGGCCGGTGAACGTGGCGATAGCGCCGGCGTACTCGGCGTCCGGCGACCGCTTCGCGCGGGCGACGAGCGAGCCGAGCGTCTCGTACGGCTCCGCGTCCTCGACGGCGGCGACGGCGTCGTTCAGACCCACGTCGGCGGCGGACGCGGCGCGGTAGACGACCTCGCCGCGGCAGTCCGGGTCGCCGATAGCGAGTCGCGGGAGACGGGCGTCGGGGAACCCGCGGACGACCGCGTAGTCGTGGTCGGCGGCGAGACGGTCGAGCGCGTCGTCGAGGGAGCCGCCGGAACCGGCAGCACCCCAGCCGTCCGCGCCGATCTCGTAGGTGGTGTGCGCGGGTGCGTCGGCCGTCCCGGGTTCGACGACGCCGACGCGGCCGCGCTCGGCGAGGCGGTCGGCGACCGCCGTGGCGACGCCGTCGGCGGACGCGGGCGCGATACCGATGACCTGCATACCCGGTAGCAGGGGCGACGACGGCTTGTAGGCTTCGCTCGGTCGGGTGGCGGAGCCGTCCGGGGCGGGTCCGCCGACCCGTAGTTGACAACCCTTAAGAGCGCGGTCGGGCTACTCGGCGACAACATGAGAGTGGTCGTTTCTATCGGGGGGAGCGTGCTCGCGCCCGACCTCGACCCCGACCGGGTGGAGGCGCACGCGGCCGTCGTCGAGCGCCTCGTCGACGAGGGGTGCTCCGTCGGAGTCGTCGTCGGCGGCGGCTCGGTGGCCCGCGACTACATCGAGGCGGCGCGCGCGCTCGGCTCGGACGAGATCCGGCTGGACGACGTGGGCATCGCGGTGACGCGGCTCAACGCCCGCCTCCTCATCTCGGCGCTCGGCGAGGACGCGACGCCGAGCCCGGACGAGAGCTACGAGGAGGCGGGCGAGTCCATCCGCCGCGGCGACGTGGCGGTGATGGGCGGGGTGACGCCCGGGCAGACGACGGACGCGGTCTCGGCCGCGCTCGCGGAGTACGTGGACGCCGACCTGCTCGTGTACGCGACGAGCGTCCCGGGCGTGTTCAGCGCCGACCCGAACGAGGACGCGGACGCGGAGCGCTACGACCGGCTGACCGCCTCGGAACTCGTGGACGTGATCGCCGGCATCGAGATGTCGGCGGGAAGTTCGGCCCCGGTCGACCTGCTCGCGGCGAAGCTCATCGAGCGGTCGCGGGTGCGGTCGGTGGTGCTGGACGGCACCGACCCCGACCGCATCCTCGACGCGGTGCTGTACGGCGAACACGACGGCACCGACATCGTGCCTGAAGGGTCGCCGGACGAGATGGACTACTGGGTCCAGAGCGAGCGATGAGCGACGAGAACGGGGCCGACGACGCGGACGGTGGAGGCGGCGAGGACCGGCCGATGCATCCGGACGACGACCCGTACGTCCTCCAGGGCGAGGCCCACCACGCGTTCTGGGCGGAGTCGGTCGCGGACCGCATCCTCGACCGCGACCCCGAAGACCCCATCGTGATCAAGGGCGGCATCTCGCCGTCGGGTGTCCCGCATCTCGGCAACATGAACGAGATCGTCCGCGGCTACTTCGTCGCGGAGGCGCTGCGGGACCGCGGGCGCGAGGTCCGGCAGGTGTTCACGAGCGACGACCGCGACCCGCTCCGGAAGCTTCCCAGAAAGCTCGCGGACCTCGACGGCAACGTCGTGGACCTGGGCGACGTGAACGCCGGGGCCCTGGGTCGGAACCTCGGGAAGCCGTACACCGACGTGCCGGACCCGTTCGGCTGCTGTGACTCCTACGGCGCGCACTTCTCGAACCTCATCGAGCGCTCGGCGGACCTCCTCGGCATCCCCGTGGAGATGGTGTCGAACACGGAGCTGTACGAGGAGGGCGCGTTCGAGGACGTGACCCGCTACCTGCTGGAGCACCGCGAGGAGGCGAGGACGGTGCTCGCGCACTACCAGGACAAGGTGGACGACGCGTACGTCCCCTTCAACCCCGTCTGCGAGGAGTGCGGGAAGATCACGGAGACGGTGACGGCGGTCGACGTGGACGCGGGCACGGTCGAGTACGAGTGTACCGACGTGGAGGCCGGCGGGGACGTCATCGAGGGCTGCGGTCACCGCGGAACGGCGACGCTCCGCGAGGGAAAGCTGCCGTGGCGCTTCGAGTGGCCGGCGCAGTGGCGGGTGCTGGGCGTCGACCACGAGCCGTTCGGCAAGGACCACGCCGAGGGGTCGTGGCCCTCCGGGGCCGACATCGCGCGGAACGTGCTCGGGGACGAGCCGCCGGTGCCGATGGCCTACGAGTGGTTCACGCTCGACGGCGAGCCGTTCTCGTCCTCGGAGGGTCACGTCGTCATGGTCCAGGACGTACTGGAGATGATCGAACCGGAGGCGCTCCGCTTCTTCTTCACGAAGGACCCGGGCCGGGCGCGGGACTTCAGCGTCGAGGGGTTCGACCAGCTCACCGACGAGTTCGACGCGTTCGAGCGCGGCTACTACGGCGAGAGCGAGCCGACCGAGGTGGGCCCCGAGGTCGTTGAGGCGGCGTACCCGCCGGTCGTCCGACCGACGGTGGCGGCCCGCTTCGACGCGGACGGCGAGCCGATAGTCGACCCCGAGCGCGACAGCGTCCCCGTCGACACGGACCGCCGGGCGACCGTGAACGCGGTCGTGGACGGCGCGTTCCGCGACCGCATCCGGTTCCGGTACACGTACGCCGCCGTCCTCGGGATGTACGAGAACGAGGCCGAGCGCGAGCGCAACGCCCGGAAGGAAGGTCACCTCCCCGCGGACGCCCCGGCGTGGGCGGTCGATCTGGCCTTCGACCGCGTGGAGCGCGCCCGGGAGTGGGCGCGGCGCACCGACAACGAGTACAACTACGAGCTGAAGCGCGCGGAGCTGCCCGCGGTCGAGTTCGATGCCGAGACCGAGGCGGCGCTGGACGAACTCGCCGACTTCGTCGCGGCGGGCCACGGGGGCGAGGAGATACAGGGCGAGATCTACGAGACGGCGAAGCGCCACGACCTCGACATGGGCGACTTCTTCGGTGCGGGCTATCGACTCTTCTTCGACGAGGACCAGGGGCCGCAGCTCGGCACGTTCCTGGCGAAGCTCGACCGCGAGTTCGTGGTGCGGCGGCTCCGGCGCGAGGGGTAGCCGACCGGCGCGTATGCGCGAGCTACCGGCTCGTCCGACGAACGGAATCGATGGCAGGCGCAGCGACCGGAATCCGAAGGACTTTGGCCGTCGCGGCCAACGTCCAGGCTGAATGTCGACGTTCTTCGGCACGTCGCCCTGGACGTGGCTGCTGGCAGGTGTCGGGCTCTACTGGGTCGTGGCGACCGCGCTCCGGTCGCGGGGCGTGCTGCCCGAGTCGGTGAACGTCCAAGGGCCGCTCCTCATCCTCCACACGAAGCGGGGGCGGATGCTCCTCGAACGGCTCGCCGAGCCGCGGCGGCTCTGGCGGGCGTGGACGAACGTCGGCCTCGCCATCGCCGTCGTCGTGATGCTGGCGACGTTTGTGCTGCTGCCGCTCCAGGCGTACGTCGCGCTCACCCAGCCCGTGCAGGACCAAGTCACGGAGCCACAGAACGCGCTCATCATCCCCGGCCTCAACGACTTCATCCCGCCCTCCGTCGCGCCCGAGGTGCTCGCCGGCCTCCTGATCGGCCTCGTCGTGCACGAGGCCGGCCACGGCATCCTCTGCCGCGTCGGCGACATCGACGTGGAGTCGATGGGCGTGGTGCTGTTCACCCTCCTCCCCGTCGGCGCGTTCGTCGAACCCGAGGAGGAGAGCCGCGACCGGGCGGACCGCCCGTCGCAGCTCCGGATGTTCGCCGCGGGCGTCACGAACAACTTCGCCATCTCCGTGCTCGCACTCCTGCTCCTGTTCGGCCCGGTCACGGGCGCGATCACCGTCCTCCCGGGTGCGCCCGTCGGCGGCACGATCCCGGACTCGCCCGCCGCACAGGCCGGCATCGAGGGCGGCGACCGCGTCGTCGCCGTCGGAGACACGAACGTCTCCACGTCGGCCGACCTCGACGCCGCCCTCCGGAGCAGCGAGCAGCGGACCGTCACCGTCACGCTCGGCTCCGGCGACACCGTTGACGTGTCACGATTCCTCTACGTCACGCACGCCACGCCGCGCATCGAGCGCGCGCTCGACGGCGACGGCCTCGCTCGCGTCACGACGGTCGCGGGCGAGCGCGTCCACATCCGCGCCGACTTCCGGGACGTGGTCGAGAACCGGACCGTCGTCACCGTGAACACCACCTCCGGCAGCTTCGAACTCGTCGCCGGCGCGCACGTCGCCGACGTGGCGGCGAACGGCGGCTTCGCCGAGGCCACCGGCCTCTCCGGCAACCAGTCCGTCATCGTCACGCACGTCGCGGGCGAGCGCGTCGTCGCCGGCGACGACGTCCAGCGCGTCACCGACGACCTCGACCCCGGCGAGACCGTCGCCGTCGAGGCGTACGTCGACGGCGAGCGCCGCACGTACGACGTCACGCTCGGCGAGGGCCAGGACGGGAACGCCCTGCTCGGCGTCAGCCTCCAGCCCGGCACCGGCGGCGTCACCGTCGACGACTTCGGCGTCACCGACTACCCCGCGAGCGGCTTCCTCGGCGTGCTCGGCGGCGACGCCGGCGGCTCCGGCATCGCCGGCTTCGCCACGTCCATCCTGCTCATCCTCCTGTTGCCCATCGCGTCCACCGTCAACCCGACGCCGTACAACTTCGCGGGGTTCGACGGCTTCAACACCCAGCTCTACACCGTGCCCGGCCTCCCCGACGGTCCCGTGTTCCTGCTCGCCAACGTGCTGTTCTGGACCGCGTGGATCAACATCAACCTCGGCATGTTCAACTGCGTGCCGAGCGCGCCGCTCGACGGCGGTCACATCCTCCGCACGAGCGCGGAGGCCGTCGCCGAGCGACTCCCGGTCGACCGCCCCGGCGACGCCGTCGGCGTCGTCACCACCACCTCGACGCTCCTCATGCTCGGCAGCATCGTCGCGCTGTTCTTCGGCCGGCAGATCGCCGCGCTCGTGACGTAGTCGGGTTTCTCGTCGCCCGCTTCGTCCGCCACTATCGGAAGTAGCCGACCAGCCGACGGCTATAGCCGTCCGAACAAACGGCGGTTACGGCCGGCCGACCAACCGATGGTTCCGGCCAGCCGACCATCCGGCGCGGGCGGGACTTCGGAAGGGGCCGGTCGCTGGACGAAGGCCGGCGAAGTAAGCACCGCAGTGACCGAGCGACCGAATGGAGCGAGGGAATGAGGAGCGCAGCGAGCCGCCCGAGTCCAGCGACCGGGGGCTTCCGGAACTGGCAGCAGCGCACCCGAACGAAGCCACGCAGAACTCGAAAAACATCGCCGAACAGCTTACTCGCCGTCGATGCCGTGCCGTTCGTTGAACTCCTCGGGCGTGGCCGACACGCGCTCGAACTCGTCGAAGTACGCTTCGTGGTGGCGGATGAGCTGCTCGACGATCCACGCGCTGAACTCGTCGTCGAACCGCCAGCCGTCGTCGGGCGGCGTCGCGTCGAACCGGTCGTCCGTGGCGACCGCCGCGAACACGTGGTAGAACCCGAGGATGACGTCCGCGAAGTCTCGCGCCTTGCCGCCGACCTCGCCGCGCTTCTCCGCGAGGTGGTCGCGGCCCGCGTCCGTCAGCCGGAAGTACTTCCGGTCCGGCTCGTCGTCGCGCTCCACGCGCTCCGCCCACTCCTCCTCCTCGAACTTGTAGAGGATGGGGTACACCGAGCCGTACGACGGCTCCCAGTGCCCGCCGGAGATGGTCTTGATCTCCTTGAGTATCTCGTAGCCGTACCTCGGCTTCTCCTCCAGTAGCTCGAGCACGAGGTAGGAGACGAGTCCCTTCGGCGGACCGGATTTCCGCATTGGCGGGGGATTCCGAGGCCGGGCGGGAAAGGGTTTCGGTCGGAGTAGTCGGTGATAGTACCGCATGATCGAGGGGACGGGCCGAGTGCGCGCTAGATTATTAAGTCGTCTCTGCAGACGCTACACGTCGAACGACGCCAGTCCCTCCTTGTCGGCCTCGCGGACCTCGCGGGCGCATTCGGCGAGCCGTCGACGCCCGTGACCCCGAACGAGTTCGCGCAGGAGGTTATCGTACGTCTGACCGGGCCGCTTGAGGTCGCGTAGCTGCCGCCACCACTCCTCGGTCACCGGAATCCGTCTATCTGCCGTGATCATGGAACTGTGGTATCGTCGACACCGAGCGTCGCCGCCCCCCATAAACCTCATAAATGTAATCGCTTGTAATTTTTTGTAACTCTTTGTAATCTTCAAGTGATTTATGAGCAGTGCGTCGAGCGACGCCGGAGATCGAAGCCCGCGGGACGGCGCTACTCGCCGCGCTCGATAGGCCTCGCATTCCGCCGTCATAGTTCGGAGAGTTAGTCACGTTCGAGTGGTTTCCGATGGTGATTCTCGGTATCTCTAGAACTAGAACCGATTCGCGGTGCGGTCGGCGCGCGGGTCGCTTGCGAGCGGCGAACGAAAGTGAGCCGCGAGCACGTGACCTCGCGCGAGGGGCGAGGAGCGCAACGAAGACGGCGTGAGCGAAGCGAACGCCGTCGAGCGAGCACCGCAGTCGGCTGGGGAGGGCGTGGCTGCGGTGTCATGTTGGAACAGTAGCTAGCATCTCCTCGTTACGTCGCTACGCCCGTTCACGCGGTACTCGTCCCTCGTACTGACGCTCACGTGCCACCGCCATTCGAGTCGGGTTCTCCGCCTCCATCCACGGCAGTTCCACCGCCGTCATCCGTCCGCGATCCTGAGTGTCCGGAACCCGAATCGAGGACGCCGACGGCCGACGCTCACCGTCGGGACGGAACGGGAAACCACTTATCCGCCCCGTGCCAACCGCCGGGCATGGCGAAGCCACCGCAGACGGCGGAAGGGTGGTACGTGCTCCACGACTTCCGGACCGTGGACTGGGCCGCGTGGCGGGACGCTCCCGAGCGCGCGAGAGAAGCGGCCGTCGAGGAGGGCGTCGAGTACCTCCGGCGGCACGAGGCCGTCGAGGACGCCGCCGACGGCGACTCGGCGGTGTACTCGACGCTCGGCCACGAGGCGGACCTGCTCGTGCTCCACTTGCGACCGAGCCTGGACGACCTCGACACCGCCGAGCGCCGGTTCGAGCAGACGGCGTTCGCGGAATTCACGGAGCGGGCGGACTCCTACGTCTCCGTGACGGAGGTCTCGGGGTACGTCTCCCAGGAGTATTTCGAGAGCGAGGCGCACAGCGCCTCGGAAACGTCGAGCGGCGACGAGCCGCGAGACGGGAACGAGGAGGAGATCGACGCCGGCCTCCGGCGGTACATCGAGGGGAAGCTGAAGCCCTCGCTGCCCGAGGAGGGCTACGTGAGCTTCTACCCGATGAGCAAGCGCCGGGGCGAGGAGCACAACTGGTACGACCTCGACTTCGAGGAGCGCGCGGACCTCATGGCGGAGCACGGCGACACGGGCCGCGGGTTCGGCGGGAAGGTCCAGCAGATCATCGCGTCGAGTCTGGGCTTCGACGACTGGGAGTGGGGCGTGACGCTGTTCGCCGAGGACCCCGTCCACCTCAAGGACATCGTGTACGAGATGCGGTTCGACGAGGGGTCGGCTGTGTACGGCGAGTTCGGCCGGTTCTACGTCGGCCGGCGGTTCCCGCCCGCGGACCTCGACGCGTTCCTGGCGGGCGAGACGGTGCCCGTGCCGGAGGGCGGCGCGGACGCCGAGCACGCCCACGGTGAGGGCGGCCATCCCGAGGCCGCGTCCGAGGACGAGGGCGGGTCGCCCCACGGCGACGGACACGCGCACGGTACTGATAGCGACGCGGGCGGCGAGCGCGACGACGCCGACATCCGCGAGCAGCTCGCCGACCTCGACGTGTACGCCGGCCAGCCGCACGGCGAGGACGTGTACGCGCTCGTACTCTACTCTGAGGCCGACCCGGCCGACCTCGCCGAGGAGGTGGACGGCCTCCGCTCGAACTTCGAGCACTACGACACGCACGTGAAGACCGCCGTCTACGACGGCTCCGGAAGCGACAGGACCGCCGTCGTGAGCATCTGGGACACGCAACGCGCCGCCGACACCGCCGCGGGCTTTCTCGCGGAACTCCCCGGTGTCGCCGGTCGCGCGGGCGAGGAGTCCGGCTTCGGGACGATGGGGATGTTCTACACCGTCAAACCCGAGTACCGCGACGAGTTCGTGGCGAAGTTCGAGACGGTCGGCGGCCTCCTCGACGACATGGACGGTCACCTGGAAACCTCGCTCCTGGCGAACCGCGAGGACGAGAACGACATGTTCATCGCCAGCCAGTGGCGCTCGAAGGAGGACGCGATGGAGTTCTTCCGGAGCGACGAGTTCTCGGAGACGGTGGACTGGGGCCGGGACGTGCTCGCGGACCGACCCCGGCACGTCTTCCTGGCGTGAACCCGAGCGGACCGGATAACCACCGCCTTTTATATTTTCGCACATTAACACTGCGGTCGAATGGGACGAGATCTGCTCGGCGTTCCGCGGGTCCGGTACGCCGCCGGCGACTACGCTTCGGTAGCGGGCGCGAGCACCCAGGCTGGGGGACGGACGGGGAAGCAGCCGAAGGTGGACGTGCCCTCGTGGGCCGACAAGGTGAAGGACGCCATCCCCATCGAGGTCGTGACGGCGTGGGCGGCGATAGAGGCGATACTCGGGAAGGGGTCACTCGCCGAGGCGGCGGTGTCGCTCGGCCCGCTGACGGTGAACCAGTATCTGGCGCTCGTGGCGGTGATGGCGGTCATCACGGCGGCCCACATGTGGGTGGACGTGGAGACGCCGGACCGCGAGAGCACGCTCCCGTTCCCGTACCTCAGGCAGACCCAGTACGTCCAGATCGCGCTCGCCGTCCTCGGCTTCCTGGTGTGGGCGTACTACCTCGGCGAACTCTACGGCAGAGGGTTCGCGTGGTACGACGCCACGGCGGCGACGATCCTCCTGCCGCTGTACGTCGTGGCGGGGCCACAGCTCGTTCCGGGCATGCTCCGCAAGGTCCACGGCGTGGAGATCCCCGAGGAGGGGACGCGACGGGGGGCCGGGAGCGGCAGCGGCGGATAGCCGGGCGGGCCGACGGCACCGGTCCCGAGTCTCGGCGCGATTCCGGAGGAATGCGTCGGGACGGAAACCCCTATGAACGACCGCCGGCAACTGTCGAGGTATGACCAAACGGCACGTCACCCTCCCGGACGCCGCGGAGACGGGGCTCCGCGGCTTCGTCGAGGAGGTCGACGACCGGCTCTCGGGGAGCGAAGACGTTAACGAGGTCGTCGAGGACGTGCTCGTCGACCTCCACGGCGACCGCGACGCCTACGAGCGCTGGCGGAACGACGACGCCGTGTCCGCCGCCGAGCGCGTCCGGCTCCAGAGCTACGACCCGCGCAACGCCACCCTGGAGAGCGAGTACTACGCCGAGAAGGACGAGGACAAGTTCGCGGAGTCGAAGCCGCTCCAGTGGCTCTGGCGGCAGTTCGACGAGACGCCCGTCGCGGACAACGTCGAGTTCGCGCTCCGGTTCCGTGAGATGCTCGCCGGCCACCTGTTCGCGGACGCGGGCGAGAACCTCCGCATCTTCAAGGGCGTGACGATGACGTACGGCCACAACGTCGAGATCGGCGACAACGTCGTCGTCCACGACGGCGTCCACCTCGACGACCGCGGGCGACTCACCGTCGGCGACCGCGTCTCCATCTCCGACGGCGTCCACGTCTACACGCACGACCACGACGTGGTGGACCAGACCGAGGTGACGAACTACCACACGATAATCGAGGACGACGTGCGCCTCACGATGGAGACGATGGTGCGAGCCGGGATGCGGGTCGGCGAGAACGCGCTCGTCGGCGCGAAATCCATCGTCCAGACCGACGTGCCCGCCCACCACATCGCGGTCGGCGCGCCCGCGAAGAGCGTGAAGATCAAGCCCGGCTGGGAGGACGTCGCCGTGCCGCTCGACGAGGCGAACGAGAACCGCCAGGCCGAGCGCCGCATCGAGTACGACCTCCCCGACGGCCTCGACGCGTTCGACGAGTTCGGGCGCGACCGCCGGCCGCCGGGCGAGTAGGTCACCGGCGACGAACCGGCCGGACGTGGTAGTTTCGCCGCTATCCGATACTGTTTTGTGACCAATCGGGAAGTAGCTGGCATGAGCGTCCGGCGGACCATCCTGCTGGTGGCCCTGGCGGTGCTGGTCGCGGGAGGCGGGTCGGCGTTCGGGCTCGCCAGCCCCGACGGCGACTCCGTGCCGACGTACCGCGAACTCGCGGACGGCACCGACCCGTTCGCCGCGGACACCGACGGCGACGCCCTCCGCGACGGCGAGGAAGTCGAGTACGGTGCGGGCCCGACGAACCCCGACACCGACGGCGACGGGCTGTCGGACGGCGACGAGGTCCGGGGCGCCTACGGCGGAACTATCGAGTGGCAGAACGCGGACCCGACCGACCCCGACACCGACGCCGACGGCATCAGCGACGGCGTCGAAGCCGACGCCGGCCTCGACCCGACGAGCGTCGACTCCGACGGCGACGACCTCGACGACCCGACGGAGCACGACGGCCCGACCGACCCGACGGACCCCGACACCGACGGCGACACCCTCCTCGACGGCTGGGAGGTCGTGGAGCGCTCCGACAAGGACGCGCCGCTCCCCGACGCCGACCCGCTCCACAAGGACGTCTACCTCCAGGTGGTCCACCTCCGCGGCGTCGACCACCCGGTGCCGAACGGCGTCCTCCGGCGGTCCGAGTCCTGGTTCGCGGAGATGCCCGTGGAGAACCCGGACGGCGAGACCGGCATCCGACTGCACTTCGACGCCACCAACGAGTACAGCGGCCCCATCGACCGCTCCATCGACGAGTGGACGAAGTCGAACGGCCAGAAAACGCAGGGGGTCTCCGGCTTCATGGCGATGCGCGAGTTCTACAACCGGGAGACCATCGGCCCCCGCACCGGCAGCTACGTCCTCGTCGTCGTGGCGGGCGACGACGTGCCGGTCCGCGGCTCCGGCAACGCCGGTGGCACGAAAACCTCCATCGTCCGGCCGTGGCCCGGGAACCAGCACGGCGACGCCCGCCGGTACGCTCACACCGTCACGCACGAGGTGCTCCACAACCTCGTGCGCGAGGTCGGCGGGCAGGACTGCAACGGCCGGATGCACACCTGCGAGGGCTTCCTCTCCTACGAGAACCAGTACTTCCTCTCCGAGAAAGCGACGGCGAAACTGAACGAGCAGGGCTTCGCCGACGTCGAGTACGCCGAGCAGATGAACGCCACGTCCTGCGAGGACACCATCTCCGACCCCGCCGAGTGCGGGACGTGAGAGCACTCGGCGGGATAGGTAGCGAGTCGGCGATGACGGCCGACTGACCGGCCGACGTAGGGTAGGCCGTCTGGGACCGTGGTCGCTGGACCAGGCGATTCACAC
The DNA here is from genome assembly GCA_964651725.1 of uncultured Halobacteriales archaeon. Taxonomy (GTDB): domain Archaea; phylum Halobacteriota; class Halobacteria; order Halobacteriales; family Halobacteriaceae; genus CAZYYH01. Next base: position 45,863 of record CAZYYH010000004.1, read on the forward strand.
GCCAATCTGAACCCCTCTTCGGACCGCCGAAGCGCTCAAGGCCCATGCCATCCAATACCATGGCATGGTCGCGTGGGAGTGGGTCGTACTGACGCTCGCAGTCGTCGGGGGCCTCCAGCTACTCGCGCTCCGGTACGCACTCCGCGCCCGGAGTGCCGACGGCGACGGCCGCCGCACCGTCCGCCAGGCCGTCGAAGGTGACCGCGTCGAGCGCCCCGACCCCTTCGAGCGCCCCGACCGTGGCGGCGGCTCCGACGACGCCTACCGGTGCCCGCACTGCGGCGCGGGGAACGACCCCCAGTTCACCTACTGCCAGCAGTGCGTGAGCTTTCTGGGACGATAGACTCGGGTTCTGTACAGCGGATACTCGCTTGCTCTGCTGCGGACGGTCCCGAAAGCCCCCGGCTGCTTTCGAAGTCCCACCCCGTCGGCTGGTCGGTCAGCAGATACGAGCCAGTTGGTCGGCCAGCACGAGCAAATCCGGCTGGTCGGTCGTCCCGACGGCTTTTCACGCGACCGGGTCGAACGCGGGGGTATGCCGAGGAGCGTGGCGGTGAACGTCGGCGCGAACACGAACGAGCCGGGGTTCCGCGGGCCGATCTACGACGACGGCTCGTTCGCGTTCGTGCCGATCCCGGAGGCGGCGGCGACGGTCGAGGAGCCGCCGACGTACGGCGACCTGGGGCTGGACCTGCCGTTCGAGGTTCCGGGCGAGGTGCGGGAGACGCCGGTCCACCTCGACCCCGAGTTCGCGGAGTACCCGTGCTGTACTCGCTACACGTACGGCGACCCGTACGGCGTGAAAGCGCGGCCGCTGCTCGACCTGTCGGCGGGCGACTACGCGTTCTTCTACGCGACGCTCGACCACCACGGCGACGACCCCGCGCCGTGGGTGAACGAGGAGTGGGGCGCGTACGTCGTCGGGGGGTTCCGGCTCGCGCGCGACCCCATCGCGGGCGACGCGCTCGGGGACCTGCCGGCCGGGGAGCGCGCGCCCTTCGAGAGCAACGCGCACCTGCGGCGCGACCCGTTCGACGCCGCCGTGCTCCTGCTCGGCGACGACGAGTCCCGGCTGTTCGACCGGGCGGTGCCGCTGTCGGCCGAGCGGGGCGTCGACGCCAACCGGCTGGTGACCGAGCACTCCGCGGACTCCGGGAAGGGGCCGTGGTGGCGGCGGCCGCTCCGGTTCGACGAGCGCGGGACGGCGGCGGTGCTCGACGCGGTCGACGACCATCGGCCGTGACGCCGCGCCCGGAATCGGTCGGTAGCGTCGCCGATACCCGGGCTATCCGCCGGTTGACCCACCTTTTTGTGCGTGACGCACCAACTAGGCACGAACTATGACCGACGTAGAAATCGAGTACTGCGTGCCGTGTGGCCACCTCGACAACGCCCAGCAGCTCCAGGGAGCCATCCTCTCGGAGTTCGGCCAGGAGGTCGACGGCGTCCGGCTGAAGACCGGCGACAGCGGCGTGTTCGAGGTGCGAGTGGACGACGAACTCGTGTTCGACAAATCCGAGGAGGGCTACGACGAGGACGCCATCGTGGAGCGCGTGAGCGAGCGCGTCCGCGCGTCCGCCTGACTGGCGCCCCTATCTTACCCATGCTCGAACTCTACCAGGCCGAGGACTGCCCGAACTCCACGAAAGCCCGCGAGGCGCTGACCGAGCACGGCGTGTCGTACGTCGTCCACAACCCCCGCACCCGCGAGGGTGACGTGCGGAACGAGCAGACCCAGTCGCAGCTCGAAGCGCTCGGGGGCGAGGACCAGATCCCGTTCCTCGTCGATCACGAGCGCGGCGAGACGCTGTACGATAGCGACGACATCGTGGCGTACGTCGGGGAGCACTACGGGTAGCTACCGGACCGCCACCTCGATCCGGTCGTCAGCGCGGACGTAGCGCGGGCCGTCGCGCTCGACCCGGAACGCGACGAGCGTGACGACCAGCCGGCAGTCGTCGCCGGTCGCACGCAACAGCAGCCCGCGACTCGTCACGACGACGTACGGCGGCGCGGCGACCGGCTCCACGGGGAGCGCGAGTCCGGCGGCGTCGGCGGCGTCCGCGAGCGCCGCCGGCGCGCGGGCGA
>CAZYYH010000005.1:0-47941 GCA_964651725.1 uncultured Halobacteriales archaeon
TGGTCGCGCTCCTCTGGATGGCGTACGAGCACCACGGCGTCGTGCTGTTCTCCGGCCCGACCGGCGTCGGGAAGACGACGCTGATGAACGCCCACATGCCATTTATACCATATCATGACCGTCCCATCTCCATCGACGAGGGGTCGCGGGAGGTGCGGTTGCCGCACGAGACCGGCGTCTCGCTCACCACGCGCGACCACGAGAGCGAGTACAAGCGCGTCACGATGGCGGACCTGATGACCGAGACCAACTACCTCAACCCGGACGTGGAGGTCATCGCCGAGGTGAACACGCCCGCGAGCTTCGAGACGTTCGCGGAGACGCTCAACACGGGCCACGGCGTCATCGGCACCACCCACGCCGAGGACGTGGAGACCCTCGTCAACCGCGTCATCGAGCAGGGCCTGCCCGCCTACCTCCTCCGCGAACTCGACCTCGTCGTTTTCCCCCGGTTCGTGAACGGCGAGCGCTACATCGGCGAGATTGTGGAACTCGTGACCGCCGACGAGTACGAGGAGGTGGGCGGCGAGAAGGGCCGCATCGAGAAGGATGGCTCCACCGTCCGCTGGAACCGCGTCGCGTGGCGCGACCACGAGGGGCGGTTCCGGCTGGCGTACGACCACCCGCAGATGGACGACGCCACCGCGGCCGGCGGGGGCGAGCGCCGGTGTGACTGCCGCTTCTTCCATCACCTCGCCGACGCGACGGACCGGCCCGCCGAGGACGTGGAGGCCGAGTTCCACCGCAAGTACCGGTACGTCCAGTACATGGAGCACGAGGAACTCGACGACTTCGAGGAGCTGTTCGCGTTCCTGGCGGACCTGTGGAACGACGAGGCGGCGACCGTGGAACGGCTGCAGCGCTGACGGGAGAGACGGTAGTCAACGTACGGTGTCCTATCGGACTGAATCCGCCGAAAGAACGGGTCGGACGGCGATCTGCGCGGGTTAGTCGCAGGTGAGGCAGGGGCTACCCGTGTACGTACAGGTGCTGACCTTCCGCTCGTGGACGGTGTGGTTGTCGTCGAACTGTGCGTCGTACGTCGCCTTGTCCGTGTCGGACTCAGTGTCGATTGCCACCGACAGATGAGAGAGGACGACACCGATTGTATTATGTTTTTCGTGATTAACAACTATATTAATAATTATTTTTTGAATGGTGTGTGAATGGTAGGCCGTCACGCGTGGATCGGTGGGCCGGATCGTGGCAGGGGTGCGCTGGCGGAGCGACAGACCGATTACATGCTTGCGAAAGCACCAAAATATTCGATAATATCGTCGTCGGATCGAAAACCATGTCAGCACCGAACGTCGATGGGAGCGCGAGTCGAAGGGCACCGACCGGCGGCCACGGCGACGCCGAGCGATGACCGCCGTGTTCTCGACGGTTGAGCGGCGCGCTATCGCGGGGCGGGCGCGCACGCTCCACGAGCGGCTGGACGGGTCGCCGAACGAGCCGGGCGACGACCCGCCGTTCGACCCCGACGAGATTCTCGCGGAGTGGGCGGACCGGTTCGACGACGAGGCGGCGTTCCACGATCGGCTCGCCCACGACGGCCTCTCGGCGGCGGCGGTCCGCGAGCAGGTCGCGGCGACGCGCTGGCCGGCGGACGAGCCGCTGCCGGCGTGGCTCGACGATCTGGCGTCGCTGGTCGCGTACGTCGAGGACGGCCAGTTCGGCGATCGTCGGCAGGTCGCCACACCGCCGAAGACGCCGTTCGTGGAGCTGCTGGCCGAGGTCGCCGAGTTCGCCCGGGCGCGACTCGCCGAGGAGGTCCGGCCGCCCGACAGTCTCGCTGGCCTGGAGCGATTCCTGGTCGGTCGGCTGGGGACGACCGCGCTCCGGGCGCTCTACGTCGAGTTCAAGGGCTTCGTGGAGTACCACGACGCCGACCTCGCGACGGCGGACCCGGCGGACGTGGACGAGCCGGGGACGGACCTCTACGAGGCGTTCGTGGACGCGATGTTCGACGGCGGGTTCCGCAACCTCTGCCTGGAGTATCCGGTGCTCGCCCGCCAGCTAGTCCTCCTGGTCGAGAACTGGGTCGGGGCGGTCGAGACGCTGACGCGGCGGCGGCGCACGCCCGCGCCGTGACGGCGGAGCAGCTCGCGGACGACGAGGTGCTCGACGTCCTCGACGGCACCGCAGGGGCGCTTCTCGCACTGCTCGCGCACTACGAGCGCCACGGCGGCGACGAGGTCGGGGACCGCGCCGTCGAGTGCGGCGAGCACCTGCTCGGCGAGCGGGTCGCCGCGGACGGCTACCGGGGGTGGACGACCGGGAACGACGAGCCAGCCCCCGGGCTCGCGCACGGCGTGAGGGGTATCGCGTACGCGCTCGCCCGGCTCGGCACGGCCGTCGGCGAGGACCGCTTCGCGGACGCCGCGCGCGAGGCGCTGACGTACGAGGAGACGCTGTTCGATTCGAGCCGGTCGAACTACGTCATCCCGGCCGAGACCGGCGGCAGTCGATTCCAGGACCGGTGGTGTCACGGCCGGACCGGCTGTGCGCTCGCCCGGCTGGGCGCGGGCACGGCGCTCGGCGACGACGGCCTGCTCGCCGACGCGAACGAACTCCTGTCGGCGACCGTCGCGTCGGGACTCGGCCGGTACGACCAGCTCTGCTGTGGCAACCTCGGGCGGGCGACGGCGCTGCTCGAAGCCGCCCGGCGTACCGGCCGACCCGTCTCGGACGCGCGCGGTCGTCGGCGGGTGTCTCACACGCCGGGAGGAGAGGGGAGCGCTGACGATGCCCGGACACGGCGAGCCGGTCAGCAACCCGACGTTCTTCAACGGGGCCAGCGGCGTCGCGTACGCCATGCTCCGGCTGCGGGACCCCGGCGCGCTCCTGCGCCCTGCTGCTCGAATGACCGACCGCACCCGAACACGAGATACTGATATCGGCCCGATACACTCACGCCCATGTCCGAACGAATGACGGTCGCGTTCGCGGTCGCGGACGCCGACACCGAGGAACGGCTGATACGGGAGTACATCGGCCCTGCGTTCGACCGGATCGAGGGCCGCGACGACGCCCGGTAGCCGTTCTTCAACCGCTACGGCCGGGACCCGTCCGTCGAGCAAGGCGAGGTCGTGCTCGGGTTCTTCGGGGACGTCGAGGCGGTCGCCGCCGACGAACTCGCCCGCTGGAACGACCTCGCGGACGGCGACCTGGTGCTGGGGCTACGGACGGACAGAGTCGACGCGCGTATCGACGACCTCGACGAACCCGAGCGGTTCCGGTACCGGCTGCGGCACGCGGCGAGCCGGATGAGTCTCGATTTCCTCGACCTGTTCGACGAGATTCCCGACTCCATCGACGAGTTCGACGACGAGGAGCACGCGGTCGGCTGGGGCGTCTGCCTCCATCACCTCGTCGACCAGCTCGGCTACCAGGCGAACGGCGGCGAGGAGGAGATCGACCTCATGTTCCAGGGCGTCGTCGGCCGACTGCACGCGATGGCGGCAGCACCGGGCTACGGCCCGGAGGCTGCGGAGGCGAAGGTCGAGGAACTCGCGGCGAAACTCGAATCGCTCCCGTCCGAGCTACGGCGGCTGCACGACGACCGGCCGTAGCTTGATCCGGCGTCCCGCTGCCTCCGCCGCGAACTCGACCGATTGGTTCTCGCGACGTCGCCGGGGCCGACGGTGAACAGCCGGGAGTTACGTCGATCCCGTCACTGCTCGGGGGTCGGTACGAGTGGCGAGCAGCGAGCAGCCCGCCAGGCGAAGTCGATACCAAGGGCTCTCCGATTGCTTATCAAAGAGCTCAATTGTAATAGTTCTGTTTTTATCCATTTCCGCTCGGCACTCTGACGTGTATCCGAGATCTGGCGGCGTTTTATTTCCTATTTCGAATTTAGGAATAGTTCCTATCCCGGCAGTTAACTCTAATGTATTCCCCATTTTCTCTGTGATGAGAGCGATAACATGCACCGTTCTGAACGCTATAAGTCAACCCCCTCATTTTAGGTTTGTTCTTGATAATAAGTACTCATCTTATATTTCCGCCCAGATCGGAGCCAGCCATCGGTGCCGTTCGGCAGCACATCGTCGTTCGAGACGGGAAGACACGACAGACGAATGGCGCAGTCCACAGCAGGGCGACGTCCCCTCGCAACGTCTCCAGTGGAGCGCGCGAAGCGGCCGAATTCGGCCGCCGACTCCAGGTCACGCGGACAGTTCGCTGGCGGGGATTCGCACATGAGCGTCCGAGAGCGCCCGCTCGTCCTCCGGGAGAAGCGCGACGACGACGAACTCCGCGTACTCCGCGAAGTACTCCACGAGCGCCGCGATCCGCTCCGAGTCTATCGCCTCCAGGGAATCCAGGAGGACCACCGGAACCGACTCGTACACGTCGTGGGTGAGGTAGCCGGCGAGCGCGACCACGAGACCGATGACCTCGCGCTCGGACTCCGAGAGGTTCTCGACGCTGTCCTCGTAGACGCTCCCGTCCTCGGTCTCCCGGACGACGTGGAGTTCGAACTCGGTGGTCTCGTCCCCGCCACGGCCGTCGCGCACCTTCCGCTCGATCCAGACGCGCGTGATGTTCCCGTAGTCGAGCAGGTCGAGCACCTCCGCCATGTGCTCGTTGAACTCCTCGACCGCCTCGTGCTCGATGTCGCGGATCCTCGACCGGAGGGAGTCGAGTTCGCTCGCCAGTTCGTCCCGCTCGGCGACGAGGTCCTCGCGCTCGGCCGCGGCGGACTCTATCGACTCGATCTCGCTCGTGACGTCGCGGAGTTCCGTCTCGACCTGGCCTCTCCTGTACTCGAGTTCGCTCAGGCGCTCGTGCTCGTCGAGCAGGTCGCCATCACGAACGCCGACCTCCTCGATCCGGCTCTCCACGTCGCCGATCTCCTCCTGTAGCGACTCGGCGTCGGCTTCGAGCGACTCGATCTTGTCCTCGCGGTGGGCGATCTCGCGGTCGATCTCCTCCAGCCGGGAGTCGAGGCGCTCCTTCCGTTCGATCCGTCCCTGGAGCTGGCGCTGGCGGTCCGAAACGTCCTCGATGTCGGCCACGATCTCGGCGCGCTCGTCGCGCTTCTCCCCGATTAGCTCGCGCAGCGTCCCGACCCGTCCGGCGATCTCGTCGCGGTCGACGGTGGTGCCGCACGTCCAGCACTCGACCGTCTTCGAACTCGGGTCGAGTTCGGCGGTGACGGGCTCGTCCGCTCCGCTGTCCGTGAGCGGCGAGTCGTCGGTCGAGAGGAGGTCGTCGTTGAACTCCGCGATCCGAACGAGGTCGTCGATGGCGTTGTCGATGGCGCGCTTTCGCTGGCGAAGCGTCTCGATCTCCGTCTCCGTCCGCGCGAGTTCGTCCCGGGGAGCGCTGATCGCCTCGTGATCGGCTGCCACCGTCTCGCGCTCGGATTCGAGCGTCTCCAGCTCGGTCTCCTGATGGTCGATCCGCTCCCGGGTCTCCGCGAGGCGTCGACGGAGGTCGTCGAGTTCCGACAGCAGCTCGTCCGCGCGCTCCGCCTCGGCTTCGTCCGCGTCGAACTCGGCCAGCGTCTCGCGGACCGCTTCCAGGTCGTCAGTGAGGTCGTCGAGTTCCGTCTCGAGTTCGGCCTTCCGCTCCCGGAGGTCCGGCAGTCGATCATGCTGTCGGTCGATCTCCTCGATTCGAGAGACGACGTCGCTTCGTTCCCGCTCGGTCATCCGGATCTCTCGCTGTATCTCGTCGGTGTCGACGGGTTCCATGATCGTCTCGCGGAGGTCGTCGCCCCGCTCGACCGCACGCCGCGCGGGGTTCCCGGCGAGCAGGCTCACGAACAGATCGACGACGTCGTCGTCTTCGGTGAACGGGTCGCCGCGCGTGACGACGTCCGCTCCATCGCGCGTGTACCGGCGGGTGCTGGCTTCGCTGTCGAGTTCGAGACGGACCTCTCCCTCGCTCGCGTCGGTCTTCAGCGTCGCACTGGTTCCCCCGAGCGCCCCGGAGATCGCGCCGAGCAGGGACGACCGGTTCGTCGCGTTGCGCCCCGAGAGGATCGTCACCCCCGACGGGAGCGTCACCTCGCAGTCGTCGATCCCCCCGACGTTCCTCACGGAGACAGTCACCGCCGACCCGTCGCCAAAGGCTTCGGTGGATTCTGGATCAGGAGTGTGTGACATATGGTTCGTCCTACGATGTTCGATTACGTGCTGGTATTTAACGTTTGACGATTACTCCTCGGGACCGGAGCAGGTACACCCGCCGCGGTCGAGAAGTTCGGTCACGCGGTACGAGTCGCCGCAGTCGGCACACGTCACGGTGATGGCGTGCGTGACCTCCAGCTCCCCGGTCGCCAGCTCGTCCACGCGTCGGAGTCGGGAGAGCGTCCGGTCGATGATCTCCTCGTCGCGTCGTCGCGCCCACTCGATCACCTCTCGGCCCTCCTCGACGGTCCCGACCCCGTCCCTTCCCGTGTCGACCGACAGGCATTCCCGAAGGTGGCTCCGAACGGTCTGATGGGAGACGAACGAGGATTCGACGTCGTCCACGTCGACGTCCGCGAACTGGAGCTGATCGCGGACGTCCGCCCTGCGCTCCGGTGGGACCGACTTGCCGGTGAGCGCCCCGTAGACCGATTCGGCGTCGCCGGCGACGTCCGCGTCGGCCGTCGCCAACGCCGCCCGGAGGATCTGCGTGTTGACGAGGTCGGCCAGGGAGCGGAGACTCGCGTCGGCTTCGACTCGTTCGCGGCGGAGTCGCTCGTCGAGGTCGTCGAGCCCGTAGGTCTCGATGCTGCGGCCGACCTTGCAGTCACACGCCTCACTACTACTCATCCGTCGGAGCCCGTCGTGAAGCGCCAGGCGTTCGGTCTCCGTCCCGATCGTCCGCCCGCGGAGACGCCGATACGTGGAGTTCGTTGCATCCCTTAGACGTTCACCGTACAGAACAAAAATCATTCGGTTTCGATTCGCGACCGGCGATACTTTACAAGCAATACGTAAAGCAACGCGTCGAGGGTAGCTTTACATATTACCAGTAAAGCCATGAGCCACACGGTCGATTCCCCCGACGAAATTCGGATATACCGAAAGTCGAGGTGAAGATGAGGACGAGGTTAGTGCCCGTCGGGCCCCATATCCGAAGATGGTCGTCGAAAGGTGGGTTGCGTACGTCGACCTGACTTCGGGAATGCCGAATTCGGGGTGGAAAAATTATCGTGCCTCCGCGGCCTCGATAGAGAAACTACTATATAGCGGCAGTCGCATGAATGTGCTATGGGTGGACACACATCAAAGGACAGGCGCGTGAAGACCGCCGACACGATATTCGACATCATCGAAACACTCGAAGAGAAAGACGGGGCGACGATCACCGAACTCAGCGACGAACTCGACCTGGCCGCGAGCACCGTCCACAACCATCTCTCGACGCTGGAGGAGAAGGAGTACGTCGTGAAGGACGGGAGCACGTTCCACGTCGGGTTGAAGTTCCTCTACTACGGAATGTACGCGAAGAACCGCCGGCAGCTCATGCGAACCGCCAAACCGGTCCTCGACGAACTGGCGGACGAGACGGACGAAGCCGCCCTGCTGGTCGTCGAGGAACACGGGAAGGCCATCTTCCTCGGCAACAGCTTGGGCGACAAGGCCATACAGACGTACGGCAACATCGGCACCCGCACGCACCTCCACGCCATCGCCGCAGGAAAAGCGATACTGGCGCACCTACCGGAGGACCGCGTCCAGGAGATCATCGAACAGCACGGCCTCCCGGCCCTCACCGAGCAAACGATGACCGACCGCGCCGACCTCCTCGCCGAGCTGGAGGAGATCCGCGAGGCGGGTTTCGCGCTCAATCGAGGCGGCCGGATTCAGGGTGGGTGTGCGATCGCCTCGGCGCTCGTCGTCGACGGCGAGGTGCAGGGTGCCGTCGCCGTGGCCGGCCCCGAACACCGGATGCGCGGCGAGCGGTTCACGGAGGAGTTCCCGCACGAGGTGATGGGCGCGAAGAACATCATCGAGCTCGAGTTGACGAGCGGTCACTGACTGCTCGGCCGTTCTACCCGGAAGATGACGGACGCACCACGTAACACTTATGCGTAGGTGCGGGCACCTTTAGCGCGCAATGCCCGACAAGGAGTCCAGTACCGACTGGAAGGAGTCGTTCTCGAGGAGAGATCAAGGATGGGTCGCGGATCGGTTTGCCTCGATGGACGGGTTGGATAGTTTCTTCCGTCACGGCCTGACCAACCTCATCGAATACGGCTACAAGTACCCCGACCTGGAACGAGCGTACGACGACGCGACCTGTACGGAGATGGCCCACGACAACCTCGTGAAGATCGGCGAGCGCCACTTCCGGACCGCGACGGAGAAGGAGGAAGCGGGGCTGACGCACGCCGCCTTCGAGTTCTACGTTCGGTCGTCGCTCTGCTTCCTCAAGTCCTCGTGGGGCGTCCTCGACGCCGACGACGCGGACAAGCGCTATCGCCACGGCAGGGCGATAGAGGCGTACGACAAGGTCATCGAACTCAACCCGCACTACGAGATGGAGCGGGTCGACATCGAGTTGCCGTTCCACGAGGAGCGACTGCCCGCCGTCTTCCACGAGGCGGGCGGCGAGAACGCGCCGACCATACTGCATCTCCCGGGGATGGACATGACGAAGGAGCAGACCCCGAACCACATCAACAACCGGTTCGTCCAGCGGGGGATGAACGTCCTCACCATCGACGGTCCCGGGCAGGGCGAGGCGAGATTACGGGGGATCACCGACGACGATCACACCGTCTACCAGCGAGCGGGTAGTGCGGCTATCGACTGGCTGGTCGAACGGGACGAGGTCGACCCCGAGCGCATCGGCGTGTACGGGACGAGCATGGGGTCGTACTTCGGCCCCCGGGTCGCCGTCGAGGACGACCGCGTCGCGGCGCTCGCCCTCATCAAGGGAACCTGGTACACGAAGGACATCATCTTCGAGCAGTCCCCGCCATCGTTCAAGAAGCGCTACATGTACATGTCGGGGATCACGGACGAGGCCGAGTTCGACGCGTTCGCCCGCGAGATGACGCTCGACGGTCTCGAACATCGCATCGACGCGCCGACGTTCATCGCGCACGGCGAGTACGACGAACTGATGCCCCGCGAGTACGCACGCCAGTTCTTCGAGCGGCTCGACTGCCCGAAGGAACTCCGTCTCTACGAGAACCAGTTCCACGCCATCGGCGGCCCCGACGAGACGAACGAGATCGTCGACTGGTTCACGCGCGTCTGGGAGGGAGCGGTCGACGCGGATCACGCGGAGGCCACGTACGTCCCGGAGTACCCGAACCACTCCTACGTGCCGTCGCCGAAGTTCGACTTCGTCTCCCAGTCCGACAGACCCGACTTCGCCGAGGACTGATCGGACGCTCGTCCATACCGCCGATCGTGACCGCCGCGCGAGCGCTCGACGCGCACCCCGGCGTGCGTCGAGATGCTCGATTCGGCGCAATCGACGCGGCCGGCACAAAGGTTCATATTCCTTCACCCGCCAGAAGGAGGCATGGCACAGCGAATAGCGCCGTCCTCCGAGGAGGGCGAAGCGGCGGAGCTGCTCTCCGACCTCGTCCGGATCGACTCCAGGAACCCGCCCGGCAAGGAGCGCGCCTGCGCGGAGTTCGTCCGCGACTGGCTCGCCGACAACGGCGTCGAGTCGAGGTTCGTCCACGAGCCGTTCGAGGACCGACCCCAGGTGGTCGCCGAGATCGGCGAGGACCGGCCCGGAACGAAGACGCTGGTTCTCAACGGCCACATGGACGTCGTGTCGCCGGGTGACGTGGACGACTGGACGCACGAGCCGTTCGGCGGCGAGCAGGAGGACGGCAAGGTGTACGGGCGCGGGACGAGCGACATGAAGGCGGGGCTCGCCGCGGGCATGCTCGCGGCTCGTGCGGCGGCCGAGTCCGACGCGCTCGACGGCCGACTGGTGCTCGCGTTCGCCGTCGGCGAGGAGACCGGGGAGCCGGGGACGCTCCGTCTGATAGAGGATCTCGACGCCGACTTCGGCGTCGTGCTCGAACCCACCGAACTCGTGGTCGACACCGCGTGCAAGGGCCTCGCGTGGTACGACGCGACGATCAAGGGGAGCCAGGGCCACGCGAGCAAGCCCTTCCTGTGCGAGAACGCCATCGAGGGCGTGTTCGCGGCCGGGCCACCGATCCAGGAGTACCAGGAGCGCATCGCCGAGCGCGAGCACGAGCTGCTCGGGGAGTCGATCTGCACGCCGACCGTGTGCGTGACCGAGGAGACCCAGAACGTCATCCCGGGGCAGGCGCAGCTACGCTTCGACCGCAGGTTCCTGCCGAGCGAGACGCCGGCGCAGCTCGACGAGGAGATCGACGCGGCGTTCGACCCGGTCAGGGAGGCCGGATTCGACGTCGACGTCTCGCGGACGAAGCTGTACGAGGCCGTCGAGATCCCGACGGACGCCGAGATCGCCGAGGTCGTCCGCCGGCACGCGAGCGACGTCGCGGGAATCGACACCAGCCCGCACGGGAAGATCGCCGCGACCGACCAGCGGTTCTTCGTCGACCGGACGGACATCCCGGCCATCGTCTGGGGGCCGGGAAGCCCGTCGCAGGCCCACACCGTCGACGAGTGGGCGCGCGTCGATCTGCTGGAGGACGCCGTGCCGATCCTCTGTCGGACGATGGATGAGCTGCTGGTGGAGTGACCGATGGCGACGTTCGTTCTCGTCCACGGCTCCTTCCACGGCGGCTGGTGCTGGGAGCGAGTGGCGACCCGCCTCCGGGCCGCCGGCCACACCGTCGACACGCCGACGCTGACGGGGCTCGGCGAGCGGAGCCACCTCGTGCATCCCCGCGTGGGACTCGACTTACACGTCCGGGACGTCGTTCAGGCGCTCGAGTACGACGACCGTCGGGAGGTCGTCCTGGTCGGCCACAGCTACGGTGGAATGGTAATTACCGGCGTCGCCGAGCACTGCGCGGACCGCGTCGCCCACGTCGTCTACCTGGACGGGTTCCGCCCGGAACACGGCCAGTCGGCGTGGGACATCTCGCCGGACGCGAAGGAGCGCTGGGAGGAAGCTGCAGACGAGGCAGGGAACGGATGGCTCGTCCCGCCGCCCGACCCGAAAGAGGCCTACGGCATGAGTGGTTCCGACGCCGAGTGGGTGCGCGAGAACCTGGTATCGACGCCGCTACTGACCCACGAGCAACCCGTCCGGGCACCCGACGCGCGAGCGACGGACGTGCCGCAGACGTACGTCGCCTGCAACCAGTACGAGGGGTTCGAGCGCGAGGCTCGAAGAGCGCGGAACGAAGAGATCGAGTATCACGAACTCGACGCGGGTCACGACGCCATGGTCACCGCGCCCGAGGAGGTCACCGCGATACTGCTCGACCTCGCCGTCGTGGACGCGTAACCGGGTTCGAGGGAGCGGGAGAAGCCGCGACGACCGTTACTCGCCGTGCTCGGCGACGAACGACTCGGCGAGGTCGGCGGCTCGGTCGAGTCGGTGGACGAGCTTCGACCGGCCGCGCTCGATCTTCGTCTCGGCGAACCGCCGGTCCCGGCCGGACAGCTCGGGGAGCTCCTCGGCGACCCGGAGATACGGGAGCAGACTGTGGGAGTACGCCGGCTCGTGCTCGTAGTCCGGGCGTTCCATGTAGAGCGCGGGCACCAGCTCGTTCCCGAGCGAGACCTGGAGGTCCTCGGCGGCGGCGGCGACGTCGGGATCGTCCGCCGCGCGGGTGTCGATGATCTCGTTCGCGGTCTCGACCGCCGCGGCCGCCCGCGCGACCGCCTCGCGCTCGTCGTCGAAGCTCACCTGGCCCTCTGCAGCGGCCTCGATCTCGTCGAGTGCGGTCCCGAAGTCCGCGACGGTCGCGGCGTAATCGTGCGGGAGCACGGGGGAGTTGCAGATGCGAGCGGCCAGGGCCACGTACAGCTCCGTCTCCCGGCGGAGCACGTCGAGATCGACCTTGTCGCGGGTGTCCGCCGGGGTGTGCCACCACCAGCCGCCGCCGATGGGGCCGCCCTCGGGCGTGCCAGCCCGGAGGCGGATACCGCTGAAGAGGGAGCTGAGTCCGGCCCCCCAGAACGACTGGTCCGCGGCGCGGCCGGGCCGGTCGCTGCCCTCCCACATGGGAACACCCTCCTCCTTCTCGCCCTCGGGGTCGAGCGGCAGGTCGCTGACTTCCGCCAGCGTGTCGAGCTGCTCGTCCTCGAGTTCGGCCATGTGCTGGTACCACAGCGAGTCCGCGCCCTTCAGCCCGTTGAGGTCGAGGTGGAGGTACGCGACGCCGTTCTCGCGGAGGTCGAGCCAGTGGGAGTCGGCGTACCACGCGCTGCCGGCGAACCGGCCGAAGGAGTGCGCGGACCAGAAGCCGAAGACCAGGCCGCGTTTCGGCCGCTCGTCGGCGAACAGCCGCGCCATCTCCAGCGTCGCCGCCATCGCCGTCGCGTTGTCGGTCAGTCCCTCGTACCAGGAGTCGACGTGGTTGCCGACGACCATGTACCGGTCGCTGTCGGAGCCCGGCAGGTAGCCGACGGGGCAGGGGAGGGTGGCGAGCTCCGTCGTCACCTCGGTGGTGACGCTGGCCTCGACCGGCCCGTGCTCGCACCGGTCCTTCAGCCACGCGGCGTCCGACTGGGTTATCTCCGCGACCGGGAGTTCCGGGAGCTGGTCCGCGTCGTCCGCGCTCGGCGTGCCCCAGATGGGCGTCACAATCATCTCGTGGAGCTGTCCCTCGGTGGCGGACTCCACGATCAGCGCCTCGGCGTCCGCCTCCTCGGCCGCCAGCACCATCTCCGGTCGGGGAAGGCCGGTCGCGAAGGCGATCTTCCCGTCGAGCGACCCGGGGGCGAGCGCCTCCAGGTCCTCGACGCGGACGACCTCGCCGTGAACGCCGGCAGACGGCGTCGCGGCACTGAACGCCGTCGTGATGGCCTCGTCGATGGACCGCTGGGTCGGCGCGGTCACCTCGACTGCGGCGTCCACCGGGTTGCTGATGTAAGCCTCGTACTCCAGGAGTTCGGCCTCGACGCCGTACTCCTCCAAGGTGTCGACGACGTACTCGCTGGCCGTCCACTCGTCCTCGGTGCCGGAGTGTCGCTTCAGTCCCTCGAACGCGTCGAGGTGGTCGTCCATCCGCTCCGGGTCGATGCGGTCGATCAGCTTCGCTTCCGTGGCCCGATCTACGGGTTCGAGCATACGTCTGGAATCCGGCCACGAAAGCATATAATGAGGGGGTTAGTGTCTCTCTCGTAATACTTGGAGCGAGGGTCACCCGGGCCATGATTTATTACGACACGGGCGAACCGAGACGGTATGGTGAATCGATGGCTAGCCCTGTACGTCGACGGCGAGTGGCGGGAGCCGGAGTCGGACGAGTACGCGTCGGTCGTCGACCCGGCGACCGGCACGACCTTCGCGGAGGCTCCGTCGGGCACGGCGGCCGACGTGGACGCCGCCGTGACGGCTGCGAAGCGTGCGTTCGACGAGGAGTGGCGCGACTGGAACGCCGACGACCGTGCGGCGAAGCTGCGGGAACTCGCCGACGTGCTCGACGAGCATCGTGACGAACTGGTTCGCCTGGAAACGAGGGAGAACGGGAAACCGCTCCACGAATCCGAGAGCGACGTCGACTCGGCGGTCGCGTCGCTGGAGTACTACGCCGGCACCGCGAACAAGCACTACGGGAGCACGCTCCCGAACCACGACGACCTGATGCGGCTGACTCTCTACGAGCCGTACGGCGTCGTCGGCACGATCATCCCGTGGAACTGGCCGCCGATGCACGTGGTCGACTTCCTCGCGCCCGTCCTCGCGGCCGGGAACACGATGGTCCTGAAACCCGCGCCGGAGACGCCGCTGTGCGCCCTCCGGATCGCGGAGATCTTCGACGGCCACCTCCCGGACGGCGTATTCAACGTCGTCACCGGCGGGACCGAACCCGGAGCCGCGCTCACTTCCCACCCCGACGTCGGGAAGATCGCGTTCACGGGCAACACCGAGACCGGGAAGAAGGTGATGGCGGCCGCCGCCGAGAACGTCACCCCGACGATGCTCGAACTCGGCGGGAAGAACGCCAACGTCTACTTCGAGGACGCGGACCTCGACCGGGCGATCGAGGGCGTCGTCAGCTCCTGTTTCTACAACGCGGGCGAGGCCTGCTCCTCCTCGGAGCGGCTGCTCGTGCAGGAGTCCATCCACGACGAGTTCGTCGACCGGTTCGTAGCCGCCACCGACGAACTCGTGGTCGGGCACGGCGAGGACCCCGACGCCGACCTCGGCCCGCTCGCGTCGTGCACGCAGTACGACAAGGTCCGCGAGTACATCGAGGCCGGGACGGAGGAGGGCGCGACGCTCGCCTACAGCGGCGGGACGCCCGACGACCCCGACCTCGACGGCGGCTACTACGTCGCGCCGCACGTCTTTACGAACGTGACGCCGGACATGCGGCTCTTCCAGGACGAGGTGTTCGGCCCCGTCATCGCCATCTCCACGTTCGAGACCGAGGACGAGGCCGTCGAACTCTCGAACGACGTGAAGTACGGGCTGAACGGGGCGGTTTGGACGGACGACGCCCGCCGCGCGATGCGGGTGGCGAACCGGCTTGAGGTCGGCCGGGTCTTCGTGAACACCAACTCCCGTGGCGGGAAGGGCGCGCCGATGGGGGGCTACAAGCAGAGCGGCATCGGGCGGAAACACGCCTTCCGCGAGACGCTCAGGGAGTTCTCCCGGCTCAAAACCGTGCGGTACGGCATGGGATCGGACGTCCGGTCGATGTGACTGGCTCCGAACGCGGCCCGTCGTCACTCACGGTTCGACGGCGGTACGGAGGCTGCTCGACGCGAGATAGTAGAAGACGTGTTACGGGTGCCGAAGGCGGTTTAGAGCACGTCTGATTCGAGGACGAACAGCCCCTGGTTCGGGTCGGTGCAGTAGATGTACCCCCTCGAATCGACGAGCACGTCGTCGACGTAGGAGACCAGCCCGGAGGCGGGCCGTCGCGTCGTGATGCGCTTCGGCGGGTCCCGGGGCACGTAGTGGCCGACCTCCTCGGGCGCGAGCGGGTCGGAAACGTCGTACAGTCGCAGTCCGGCGTTGAAGTACGCCATGGCGACGACGTCGTTCGCTTCGTAGTGTTCGTCCTGGTACTGGTAGTGGTGCTGGTTGTGCGGGCCGAACCGCCCGGGTTTCTCGTGGTAGTTGTCGTACTCGACGTGCGGCTCCGGCCGCGGCTGCGGCAGGGAACTGACGACGGTGGGGCCGCTGTACTCGGTCCAGTCGAAGCTGGGCAGCGACTCGTCCGAGACGTCGACCAGGTACGCGTAGTTCAGCGGTTCGCCGTCGTCCAGCGGCGACCCTTCGTGCATCGCTTCGTCGTTGACGACGACGAGATCGGTGTCCGGGAGAGGAACCGCGGAGTGCGTGCCGAGCATGCTCCCCAGGTCCCCGAACTGCACCCGGGTAAGGAACTCGGGGTCGGTGACGTCGGAGACGTCCAGTACGACCATGCCGATGCGCCCGTAGGACAGGTAGAGCCTGTCCCCGACCGGGTACGCGGGTCCGTGGAAGTACGCGGATTCCGTGGCGTCCTCCTCGTCGTCCGGCCCCTGTCCGGGCCACCACCACCGAGACGCGACCTCCGGCTCCGACGGCGTCGAGATGTCGAGTATCTCCAGCATCGCGCCCTCGAACTCCGCGGGCTTCGACGCCAGATAGACGTAGTCGCCACCGTCGTAATGGTTCCTGTGCGTGCCCTCGCCGCCGGTGTGATACTCCCCGAGGAGTTCGGGCGACGTCGGGTCCGTCTCGACGTCCCAGACGTACACTCCCTCTTCGAACGGCTCGCTGGGGTCCATGGATTCGCCGATCGGACCCCAGCCCTCCAGCGGACTCTCCAGGGACGTGATCATCTTGCCGTCGGCGACCTGCATCTGTATCGTCCGCGTGTTCTCCGGGCCCTCGACGAAGTCGACGAGTTCGGGGTCCGCGGGGTCGGTCACGTCGAGTATCGACCAGCCACTGTGCCACACGTGGGCGAGATACAGGTACAGTCGCTCGTCGACGGCCTGCAGACCCATCTTCAACCCGGGGCGGTCGTCCAGATCGTGGTACCCTACCAGCGAGACGTTCTTCCGTTCGATTGCGTCCATCCTCGTGCCTCCCTTCCGACGAAGGTGAGCACCCACATCAAGATTATGTTAGTTCGAGAACTGAACCCGGGACCGGCCGTTCGGACGCGTACGCCCGCCGGACGCCTGGCGATCGGGCGTCCCGTCCGGCGCACTGAGGGGCCTGCAGCCGAGTCGGACGGGGCCGCGCTCGGCGGGTTCCACGGCTGCCTACGTACCCTCCGGCTCGTCCGGCTGGGAGACGAAGTCGAACTTCGGCGACGGCACGTAGGAGTGGTTCGGGTACTCCGGGACGTAGACCGCTTCCTCGTACTCGTCGTCGATGTCCCCCCGCCACACCGCCTCGAACCAGTCGACGACGTCGCAGATCACGTCCGCGTCCCCGATCCCGTGGAACGCGTTCTCGTACAGCTGGAGGCGTTTCGGCCCGGCCAGCCCCTCGAAGAACTCGATCGCCTGCTCCCGTGGCGTCAACCCGTCGTACTCGCCGTGGCCGATGAACGTCGGAACATCGATCTCCGACTCCATGCCCTCGAGCGTCATCTCGCGGGCGAACGCGTCGAACTCGGCCTCGTCCGTGATCCCCGACATGTACATGTAGCGCTTCTTGAACGATGGCGGGGACTGCTCGAAGATGATGTCCTTCGTGTACCAGGTTCCCTTGATGAGGGCGAGCGCCGCGACGCGGTCGTCCTCGACGGCGACCCGGGGGCCGAAGTACGACCCCATGCTCGTCCCGTACACGCCGATGCGCTCGGGGTCGACCTCGTCCCGTTCGACCAGCCAGTCGATAGCCGCACTACCCGCTCGCTGGTAGACGGTGTGATCGTCGTCGGTGATCCCCCGTAATCTCGCCTCGCCCTGCCCGGGACCGTCGATGGTGAGGACGTTCATCCCCCGCTGGACGAACCGGTTGTTGATGTGGTTCGGGGTCTGCTCCTTCGTCATGTCCATCCCCGGGAGATGCAGTATGGTCGGCGCGTTCTCGCCGCCCGCCTCGTGGAAGACGGCGGGCAGTCGCTCCTCGTGGAACGGCAACTCGACGTTCACCTTCGCCATCTCGTAGTGCGGGTTGAGTTCGATGACCTTGTCGTACGCGTCCAACGCGCGCCCGTGCTGGTAGAGCTTGTACTCGTCCTCGGCGTCGAGTATCGCCCACGACGCCCTGGTGAAACACTGCGTCGCGCGCAGGTAGTACTCGAACGCGGACTGCGTGAATCCCTTCTCCTCCTTGTCTCTGGCAGTCGCCAGATGCTTGTTGCCGATCTTGACGAAGTTGTCTACGGCCATCGCGCCGGTTTTCGCGTCGTCGTACGCGGCTTCGAGGTCGGCGTAGTTGAAGCCGTACTCCAGTACGTTCGGGAGTCCCTCGCCGACGAAGCTATCGAGACCATCGAGCGTCGAGAATCGATCCGAGATCCACTCCTGATCCCTCTTCGAGTACTGTTCCCGCCATCCGTCGCTGGTACTGGGCTGGTCTGCCATGGTCCACGTGACCAATCGTGGCACCTCGGTATAAACGTCGGGGAGAGGCCGCGAGGAAGCTGGGCCCGCCCGCTATCGGGGTAGGGTTTGAAGTACTCGAAACGTGTTGGAGTCGAAGCGATGGACGACTCCGAAACGACCCTGCGACTGGCGGGAGTTCAGGCGGCACCGGTGTTCCTGGACCGTGAGAGCACCGTCGAGAAGGCCTGCCGGCTCATCCGCGAGGCTGGAAGCGAAGGCGCGGACGTCATCGGATTCCCCGAGGGGTTCATCCCGACGCACCCGGTGTGGAACCACTTCGTCGCCGGTCGCCACCCGGACGCGATGACGTACGCGAGGAAGCTCTTCGAGAACGCGGTAGAGATCCCGAGCGCGGCGACGGACGCACTCTGTGCGGCCGCGGACGAGGCCGACGCGTACGTCGTGATGGGAGTGTGCGAGCGGATCCCGGACACGACGGGGACGCTCTACAACAGCCAGTTGGTCATCGGCCCCGACGGCTCGATGATCGGCCGTCGGCGCAAGCTCGTCCCGACCGGGGGAGAGCGGCTGGTCCACGCGGGCGGTTCGGGACGGAGCGTCCGCGTGTTCGACGCGGAGTTCGGACCGATCAGTGGACTGCTCTGCGCGGAGAACGCCAATCCCCTGGCCGTCTTCGCCATCACGGCGATGCACACGCGAGTACACGTCGCCTCCTGGCCGCAGCACTTCCATCCCCTCGCGTCGATGCCCGAGACGATTCCCGTCGCCTCGCGGGCGCTGGCGTTCCAGGCCAAATGTTTCGTCATCAACGCCGCCGGCGTCCCGGACGAGGACGAGATCGAGGCGGTGGCGCAGACGGACGAGGATCGCGCGTACCTAGAGGGCGTTCGGGAGAACGACGGTGGGTCATCCATCGTCGGTCCGGACGGGAGCGTGATCGCCGGCCCCCTCGGTCCGGGCGAGGACATCCTCTACGCCGACGTCGACCTCGACCGGTGCGTGACCGGGAAGTACGTCCACGACTACGCCGGCCACTACAATCGGTCGGACATCTTCACGGTGACGGTGAACCAGGGAGAGTCGGAGCTTCTCGAACTACGGGAGGAGCGGACCGACGAAGAACTGTTGTTCGAATGAAGTCTCGCCCGGGCACCCGTTGGCTGGGACTCGCCATCCGTCGGCTGGACAACGTCGCAGACGCGAACTCGCTCGCGTCCACGTGCGACACCGGCACTCGTGGCACAAGTTCAGTGATTCTGACTCTATATTCGAGTTATGTTTTATCGCCCCTGCATCACAATGGAGGCGCAGATTTATGACCCCGCGCCAAAAGTAGGTGAGTATGGGTCAGCCTAGCAAACCCAGCAGTGACTCCAGCCTCGACCGGCGTGACATGCTGAAATCGACGGGCACTATCGTCACGCTCGCGAGCTTCGCCGGCTGTTCCGGCCAGTCCGGCGACGGTGGCGACGGCGGTGACGGCGGTGACGGCGGTGATGGTGGCGACGGTGGTACCGACACCGTCCAAATGAACGGATTCACGGTCCCTGCCGAGAACGTGATGGCGGCGTCCGAGCTCTCCGAAGAGCGCGAGTTGCGGACGATTCCGTTGTACCTCCGGCCGCAGTCCGTACTGCCGGATGACTACAACGCCGGCCAGCTCTTCGCGGAGGAAGCGTCGAAGCTCGGCATCGATTTCGACGTCTCCACCAAGAACAACAATCAGCTGTTCGAGGACATCGGCCCGAGGCAGCCCCCGGACGGCAACGCCTCCGAGTGGTGGGACATGCTCACCTGGTCGTTCGACGCCGACCCGGTCCGCCTCGACCCGGACGCACTCATCTACAAGGTGAACCACCCGTCCACGGTGAACGGATACAACTTCAGCAACTACGTGGACTCGGACGTCGCGGAGCTGCTCGAGGAACAGCGCGCGGAGACCGACAGGGACGCGCGCCAGCAGGTCATGTACGACTATCAGGAGGCGAAGTCGCCCACGGCAAGCGACATCATGTACGTGTTCCCGAACCTCGTCATCCCGTGGAACCAGGAGCGGTGGGAGGGGATCGTGAACATGAAGGGTATCGGGCCGACCAACCCGAGGACCTTCGCCGACGCCACTCCCAAGACCGACCAGGAGGAGATGGTGGCTATCTATCCGGCCGAAGAGCAGATACGCGAACTCTCGCCCTTCACGGCCGGAGGCACGATGCCGAAGACGCAGATGCGGATGATGTACACGCGCCTCACGTGGCCCGACGCGGACGGCCTCCCTCAGCCCCGGCTCGCCACCGAGATCAACTTCACCGACGAAACTACCGTCGAGGTGCCGCTCCGCGACCACACGTTTACCGACGGGAAAGAAGTCCTCGCGGAGGACGTCAAGTTCTCCTACGAGAAGAACGCCGAGTGGGAGTCGAAGTTCGCCGGCCAGATCGCGGGCATCGACTCCATCGAGGTCGCCGACGACAAGCGCGTCGTCTTCAACACCAACCGGCCGTTCGCGTCCATCGAGCTGATCGCGTTCGCCCAGATCAACATCGTCCAGAAGCAGCACTGGGAGGAGCTGATGGAGACGGACGCCTTCCAGAACGCGGATCGCCCGGACTTCTTCACGCCCATCGACCACGACTTGGAGTACGTGGAGAGCGGGCTCATGGAGCTGGACAGCATCGACAAAACCCAGGAAGTCCGTCTCGTGCGTAACGACGACCACTGGGACCCCATCGACTACGAGGCGCGGCGTTCGCAGTTCGTCTCCGGGACTTCGTCGGCGTTCAACCAGCTCGCGGAGGGGACGGCCGACATCCTCCTCTCGTTCTCGGGCGACAGCCAGGCGCTCTCGGAGCTGGTCGGCGAGCACGACCACCTCTCGTCGGCCGCCACGCCGTCGGTCTCGCCGCGGTACCTGACGATGAACTGCCACAAGCCGCCGTTCCACATCCCCCAGTTCCGGAAGGCGCTCCAGCACCGGATGCCCAAGGAGCAGGTCATCGAGGGCGTGTTCCGCGGCGAGGGCGAAACCGGTCACAACACCTGCGTCTCGCCCGCACTGGAGTTCTGGTACAACGACGACCTCTCGTTCCCCGAGTTCGACCTCCAGACCGCCGCCGACGAACTCGTCGCGGCGGGCTTCGTGTGGGACGAGGAGGAAGGCAAACTCTGGCTGCCGGAAGGCGAGAACTGCGTGCCGCAGGAACTCCTCGAATCCGCGGAGGAAGCCGGCCTGAATCGCGACAGCGTGAAGTGCTGACGTAGGGGTCGATTCACTCCTCCATGCCCGACTTTTTGGAAAGATTGAAGACGCCGCGTTCCGAGGTACCGACAGATGGGTAAGAAAGAGTTCGTGGTGCGCCGGCTGCTGCAGCTCGTCGTCCTCTACTTCGTGGTGGCTTCGATGCTGTTCGTGCTCTTCAAGCTCTCGCCCGGCGACCCGATCGCGAACTTCGTCACCCTGGACATGTCGCCCGAGCAGATCCAGGAGATCAGGGCAGCGTACGGGCTCGACGACCCGTGGTACGTGCAGTACTGGAGGTGGCTCGTCAACGTCGCCACGCTCAACTTCGGCATCTCGTACTCGCTGAACGAGCCCGTGTGGGACATCATCTCCCGTCGCCTCTGGAACACGTTCATCCTGATGGACGTAGCGCTGGTGTTCGCGTACCTGACTGCGCTCCCGTTCGGGGCGTACCTCGCCTGGAACCGCGGGTCGGTCAGCGAGCAGTTGGGCGTCATCCTCGGACTGGTGTCGCGGAGCGCGCCGGTGTTCTGGACGGGACTGCTCGCGATCTGGGTGCTCAGCATCAGGGGCGGGTTCTTCCCGTCCAGCGGGATGAAAGCCCCGACGGCGGAGTACGCGAGTTCCCTGGCGCTGTACACGAGCGTCGAGTTCCTCCACCACCTCGCGCTGCCCGCGCTCGTGCAGGGGTTCTATTACGTGAGCCTTCCCCTGCTGCTGATGCGGAACAGCATGCTCGACGTGCTCAACGAGGACTTCGTCGAATTCGCGGAGTTGAAGGGGCTCAGCAGCCGGCGAGTGATGCTCTGGCACGCCGCCAGGAACGCCATGCTGCCCATCGTCACCGCGTTCGCCACCGCGTCGGCGCGGGCAGTTGGCTTGAGCGTCGTCATCGAGACGGTGTTCGACTGGCCGGGGCTCGGCCGCACGCTCGTGTACGCCGTCACGAACAACGACTACCCGCTTGCCATGGGCTCGTTCCTCCTGTTGGCGATGTTAGTTATCACCTCCAACTTCGTAGCGGACCTGGCCTACGGCTACCTCGACCCGCGGGTGACGTACGACTAACAATGAGCAGGGAAACGTCGTCCGAAGCGCAGGTGGTACCGGACGTGGAGCAGCCGTCGCGCGTCGACCGGTTCCTCTCCGTCGTGAAAAGTGACAGGATGGGGATGGTCGGGCTGGCCATCTTCGTCGTGCTGTTGTTCATCGCCATCTTCGCGCCGGTGCTCGCCCCCTACGATCCCACGGCGCAGGACTACGCCGCCGTGTTCCAGCCGCCCAGTAGCGAGCACCTGCTCGGCACGGACGCCAACGGGAGGGACATCTTCTCGCGGTTGCTCTACGGGACGCGGCCGGCGTTCTACGTCGGCTTGTCGAGCGCCGCAGTCGTGGCCGTCATCGGTACGGCGGTCGGCGTCGTCTCGGGGTACTACGGCGGTCTGATCGACGAGGTGCTGATGCGTACCGTCGACTTCCTCTACGGCGTGCCGTTTCTGCCGTTCGTCATCATGCTGGTGACACTCTGGGAGCCATCGATCTACACGCTCCTGATCGCGCTCTGGGTGCTACTCTGGCGCGGCACCGCTCGCGTCGTTCGGTCGCACACGCTGACGCTGAAGGAGAAGCCGTTCATCAAGAGCGCGCGAGCGGCCGGCGCGTCGGACACCCGCATCATCCTCAAGCACATCACGCCGAACGTGCTACCGCTGTCGCTCCTGTACGGTAGTTTCGCTATCGGATGGTCGATACTCACCGAGGCGAACGTCAGCTACCTCGGGTTCGGCGACCCGACACTGATATCGTGGGGACAGATGCTGCTGGAAGCCCAGCTTCGGCACGCGCTCATCCGTGACGCGTGGTGGTGGATCATCGCCCCCGGATTCATGATCATGATCACGATAATCAGCGTGTTCGCTATCGCGCGAGGGTACGAAGAGGAACTCGATCCCACGCTGGAGGAACGATAACATGACACTACTCGAAGTCAACGACCTGCACGTCGTGTACGAGCGGTCGGCCGAACCGGACGTCCACGCGGTCCGTGGCGTCTCGTTCAGCATTGACGAGAATGAGAACTTCGGGCTGGTCGGCGAGTCCGGCTGCGGGAAGACGACGGTCGTGAAGGCCGTCCTGCAAGCGCTCCCGGACAACGCCCGTATCACGGGAGGCGAGATTCTGTTCGATGGCGAGGATCTCACGCAGCTCTCCGAGGCGGAGATGAACGACGTCCAGTGGGACGACATCTCGATGATTCCGCAGACCGCTATGGCGGGCCTGAACCCCGTCTACACCATCGGAACTCAGATACGCGAGGCCATCCAGGCACACCGAAGCGACGTCTCGAACGACGCGGCCGTCGAGCGGGCGCGGGAGCTGCTCGAGCTGGTCGGCATCGATCCGGACCGGGTCGACTCCTATCCGCACGAACTCTCCGGCGGGATGCGCCAGCGGGCCGTCATCGCCATGAGCCTGGCGCTGGACCCGCGGCTCATCATCGCGGACGAGCCGACGACCGCGCTCGACGTCATCGTCCAGGAGCAGATACTCTACCGCATCGGCCAGCTCCAGGAGGAAGTCGGCAACTCCATGTTCCTCATCACCCACGACATCAGCGTGGTGGCGGAGACCTGCGACAGGATCGGCGTCATGTACGGCGGGAAGCTCATGGAGACCGGGAGCGTCGAGCAGATATTCGAGAACTCCCACCACCCGTACACGCTCGGGCTGCAGAACGCGTTCCCGAGCATCGACGAGCGCCGCGATCTCGTCAGCATCCCAGGTGCGCCGCCGGATCTTTCGAACCCGCCGTCCGGCTGTCCGTTCGTCCCGCGGTGTCCGTTCTCGGCCGAGGAGTGCGGGGACCCGCTTCCGGCGGTCGATATCGAGGACGGCCACACCTCCTGGTGTCACGAGCCGACGCCCTTCGAGGAGATGCGCGAGGTCAGCGGGGACCGCGAAACCTGGCAGCGGGAGGTGCTTCCCGAATGAAGGGCCGTTCCGCGGCCCTCGCCGACCCGGCCGAAGGGTACGACGGCCCGGTCATCGAGGCGGAGAACCTCGCGAAGCACTTCCCGATGGACACGGGGCTGGTCAGCTCGCTCGTGGGCGGTGAGACGAGGTACGTGAAGGCCGTCGACGGCGTGGACCTGCGCGTCGAGGCCGGCGAGACCGTCGGTCTCGTCGGGGAGTCCGGCTGTGGGAAGAGCACGCTCGGCGAGGTGCTCATCGGGCTCCAGGAGGTGACCGATGGCACCATCCGCTTCTTCGGCGAGGAGATCACCGGCGACACCCCCAAAGAACGGATGCGGACGTTCCGACAGAACGTCCAGATGGTGTTCCAGGACCCCTACGAGTCCACGAACCCGCGATTCACGGTCGGCGACTGGATACGGGAGCCCCTGGAAATACACGACGTGCCCGACAAGCGGGAGCGCGTGATCACGGCGCTGGAGCGGGCCGAACTCACGCCGGCCGAGGCGTACCTCGACCAGTACCCCCACCAGCTCTCCGGCGGGCAGCGCCAGCGCATCTCCATCGCCCGGGCCATCGTCCTCGAGCCGCGGTTCATCGTGGCCGACGAGCCGGTGTCGATGCTCGACGTGTCGGTGCGCGCGAGCGTGCTGGACACGCTCCAGTCGCTCGTCGACGAGCTCGACATGGCGGTGCTGTACATCTCCCACGACCTCTCGCTCATCAAGCAGATGTGCGACCGGACGATGGTGATGTATCTCGGGAAGGTCGCCGAGTCCGGACCGACGGACGATCTCATCGACGACCCGAAGCATCCGTACGCCAGGGCGCTGGTCGACGCCGTGCCGGTTCCCGAGGCGGGCCATCGCGTCGACGAGCCGCCGCTCGAGGGGGAGCCGCCCGACCCCGTGGACCTGCCAGAGGGGTGTAACTTCCGGCCGCGGTGTCCGTACGCCGAGGAGGTCTGCCTGGACGAGCCGACGCTGGACACCTGGACGTCGGCCGACGGCGCCCGGGGTGCCGCCTGCCATCGCGTCGCGGACATCGACGAGGACGCCCGCGAAGCGGCGGGTGAGTAGCCCGATGCCCGACGCCTGGTGGAAGTTCCGGAGCGACGCGGCGAACACCGGCCGCTCCGACGACCGCCTCGACCTCGACGGGCTGTCCGCCGCCTGGACCGTCGAGACCGACGGGGCCATCGCCGCCTCTCCAGCGGTCGTGGACGGCGTCGTGTACGTCGGGAGCGAAGGGGGGTCCGTCCACGCCCTCGACGCCGAGGCCGGCGGGACGGCGTGGACGACCGATCTCGGGGCGGGCGTTCGATCCTCCCCGGCGGTCGCCGGGGACGTCGCGTTTCTCGGCTGCGACGACGGGTGCGTCTACGCGCTCGACGCGGCGAGCGGCGAGCGGTCGTGGCGCGTCGAGACCGACGGCGCGGTCGTCTCCTCGCCGGCCGTGGTGGACGGGACGGTGTTCGTCGGGAGCGACGACGGCCACGTCCACGCGCTCGACGCCGACGACGGAGCCGTCGAGTGGCGGAGTCGGGTCGGCCCGGCCGTCGGTTCCTCGCCCGCCGTCGTCGACGGCGCGGTGTACGTCGGGGCGTCCAACGGGACCGTCACCGCACTGTCGGCCGCCGACGGCGAGCGCCGCTGGACGTACCGGGCGCACGGCACCGTCGTCGCCTCGCCGGCGGTGGTGGACGGGACGGTGTACGTCGGGAGCGAAGGAGGGTCCGTCTACGCCATCGACGCCGACGACGGCACCCCGTCGTGGCGCTACCGGACCGAGGGCGGCGTCATCTCCTCGACGGCCGTCGCCGACGGTCGCGTCCACGTCGGCGTGATGCTGACCGAGCGCCACTTCGACTCGGTCACCGGCGGCCTGACGACCCTCGACGCGGCGGACGGCACCGAGCACTGGACGTTCGAAGCCGACGGGTTCGTGGACGCGTCGCCCGCGGTGGCCGGGGACGCCGTCGTCGCCGGGAGCCACGACGGCCGGGTGTACGCCGTCGACGCCGGAGACGGCTCCGAAATCGCCCGGTTCGACGCCGGTGCGCCGGTTCTCTCGTCGGCGGCTATCGCCGAAGGGCGCGTCCACGTCGGCGACGACGAGGGCCGGATGTACGCGCTCGTCGGCGAGTAGAAGATCGAGTGCGCTCCGCCGTCCCTACTCGTGGCCGGTGATGGGGACCGGCACGTACGGCTCCTCGAGGTACTCCACGTCGCTCGACGAGAGGGACACCTCCAGGGCCTCGATGGCGTCGTCGACGTGCTCGACGCTCGTCGTGCCGACGATGGGGGCGTCCACCCAGTCCTTGTGGAGCAGCCACGCGAGCGACACCTGCGCCATCGTGACGCCCTTGTCGGCCGCGACCTCCTCGACTCGCTCGTTTATCTCGCGGACCGCGCCGTGCTCGTACACCTCCACGCGATTGTCGACGTGCTCGTCCGTCTCGCCGCGCGTCGTCGTGGTCATCTCCTCGTGTGGCCGTGCGAGGTAGCCGCGCGCGAGCGGCGACCACGGCGTGACGCCGATGTCCTCCTTCTCGCAGAGCGGGAGCATCTCGCGTTCCTCCTCGCGGTACGCGAGGTTGTAGTGGTTCTGCATCGTGGCGAACCGCTCCAGGCCGAGCGCGTCGGCCTTGTAGAGCGCCTCGGCGAACTGGCGGGCCCACATCGAGGAGCCGCCGACGTAGCGAACCTCGTTCCGCCGGACCATGTCGTCGAGGGTGCGGAGCGTCTCCTCGACGGGCGTGTCGTAGTCCCAGCGGTGGATGGAGAGCAGGTCCACGGTGTCCATTCCGAGCCGGTCGCGCGAGGCGGCGACCTCCTGTTCGAGGGCTTTCCGCGACAGCCCGCCCGAGTTGGGGTTGTCCTCGTCCATCTGGAAGCAGACCTTCGTCCCGACGACCATGCGGTCCGTGTCGTAGCCGTCGAGCACGTCACCCAGGATGCGCTCGCTGTTCCCGGTGGAGTAGGCGTTCGCCGTGTCGAAGAAGGTGATACCCCGGTCGATGGCGTGCTCGATGATCTCCGCGCTGTCCTCGTCGTCCAGCATCCACTCCGCGCCGCCGCCGAAGCTGTAGCAGCCCAGGCAGATGCGGCTCGTGGTCATGCCAGTGTCTCCGAGTACTGCGTACTCCATATGGAACCGTCTCGACAAAGCACAGTAAGTGTTTGGTTGGCGGCGGACGCCCTCGTCGGCCGGGGGTCCTCGACCTCACGCGGGGCCGCCGAGGGCCGGGAACACTTATCCCGTCCCGGACGGAACTCCGGACATCGACCATGCAAGTCACGCGCATCGACGTGGTCGGGGAGCACATTCCGTTCGCGGAGCGGTTCCCCGTCAGCTACGAGAGCGAGCGGCAGACCGAGCACGCGTTCGTGCGCGTCCACGCGGACGACGGAACCGTCGGCTACGGCGAAGGGACGGCGCTGCCGTGGTTCACCGGGGAGACGACCGAATCGATGGTGTCGGTCGTGGAGCGCTACCTGGCCCCGGCGATCACCGGCGAGTCGCTCGACGCGGCCGAGGCCGCCGTGGGGAGGTACGTGGAGTCGTTCCCGAACGCGCCGGGGGCCACGGCTGCGGTCGAACTCGCGCTGCTGGACCTCCGCGGCAAGCGTAGCGGGGTGTCGGTCGGTGAACTCCTGGGTCCCCGGGTTCGGGAGTCGGTCCCGCGGACGTTCATCGTGCCGGCGATCGACCCCGAGGAGGCCGCGTCGAAGGCCGAGCGGGCGGCGTCCCGGGGCTATCGAGCGTTCAAGGTGAAGGCGGACGGGGACGTCGAGACCGACGCCGAGCGGCTCAACGCGCTGCTCGCCGCGCTCCCGTCGGACGCGACGCTCCGCATCGACCCGAACACCGGGTGGGTGAACGCGCCGACGGCGTCGCGGGCGCTGTCGCTCGTCGACGACGTCTCGCGCCTGGAGTACCTCGAACAGCCGGTCCCGCCCGGCCGAGCCGAGGATCTGCGCGCCATCTGGGACGCGACCGGGGTCCCGGTGTTCGCCGACGAGGCGGTCCACCTCCCGGCGGACCTCGACCGCCTCGGCGGCGAGGGGGTCGTCGCGGGAAGCCACCTCAAGCTCGCCAAGGCCGGCTCCCTCCGGATGCTCGACGAGATGGTGCGCGTCGCCGGTCGACACGACCTCGCGCTCACCGTCGCCAGCGCGTTCGGCTCGTCGCTCGACGTCGCCGCGAACCTGCACGTCGCCGCGACGGCCGACGCGCTCTCGCGCGGCTGCGAGCTCTGCACCGACCTCATCGCCGAGGACCCCGTCGACGACCCCCTCGACGTCGGTCCCGAGATGTCGGTCCCGGACGGTCCAGGACTCGGCGTCGAACTCGACGACGCGCTGTTCGAGTAGGCGACGGAGCTTCGGGTGTCGTCGCCGCCACCAGTACTTTCAAGCCGAAACGCGACCACCATCGAGCATGGCCGACGACCGGTCCGACGAGCCACGAATACGCTTCGAGAAGTCCTCGGCGGACGAGTTCATCGAGGGGACCGTCAGGGGGAAACACACCGTCCTCGTGGACGAGCGGGACCGCGGCCCGCCGGTCGGCAGCGGCGAGGACCTGCACCCGACGCCCGTGGACTACATGCTGTCGTCGCTCGTCGCCTGCCAGGTGGCCGTGCTCACGCAGTGTCTCGCGAAGTCGCGCGTCGAGGAGTTCGAGATCGAGGCGACGGCGAGCGTCGGCCGGAGCGGCGAGGGCGACGTCCCCGACGAGATGCCGGAGAACACCGCCACCCGCATCGAGCACGTCGAGGTGGCGCTCGACCTGACCGTACCCGAGGAGTACGAGTCGCGGGCCGACCGCTGCCTCGAGGTGTACGACCGGGGCTGCATCGTCGGGCAGAGCTTCGACGCGGGCGTCGAGTACGAGCCGGAGACCAGCCTCTCGGTGTCGGACTGAGGCGACCGTCCGGCCCGGAGCCACGGCGAACCGTCCGGAAAACCGCCGCGCACCCCCAGTTACAAATTATTACAATCTATTACATTCTGGCGGCGGCCCGCCGCAACCCGTAGCTACTTGCCGGTCGCAGTCCAATCCCGAGTCGATGTCAGAGCCAGCCAACCCCTTCTCGGACGCGACGGTCTGGGGCGAGATAACCGCATCGAGCGACGACGACGTGGCCCACGCCAGGGTCCGGGACACTCACGACCTCGAACTCGACGAACCCGAGGAGATCCCCATCGGCACCGACAGCGCGCCGTGCCCGGCGGACTACCTCATCGTGGCGACCGCGGGGTGCCAGGTCGAGGTGCTCAAGCAGGCGTTCGCCAAGGCGCGCGTGGACGAGTACGACATCCACATGTACGCCGAGCGGGAGTGGGCCGAGGAGGGCGACGAACTCGAGTTCTTCCCGGAGAACACCCGGATGCGCCACCAGCGCATCAACTTCGAGCTGACGGTCGAGACCATCCCGGAGTACGAGGACCGCGTGCAGCGCTGTATCGACGTCTGCGAGGACGCCTGCATCATCAGCCGGAGCGTCGAGCAGGGTATCGACATCGAGATGGAGAAGACCCTCGACGTGCGGGACGAGTAGACGAAACTCGAACTGCGGAAGCGACGCTACGCCCGCACGAACTCGACGGGGAAGTCGTGAACGTCCTCGGGGCCGTCGTCGCCGACGATGACGGTGGTGCCGAGCTGGAGCGCGTGGCGCTCGTCCTCGGTGACGACGTTCGGCTGGACGACCATCACCATGCCCGGCTCGAACGTCCAGTTCTCGCTGACCGGGTCGTCGTCGCCCGGCCAGTAGTTCGAGGCTTTCGTGCCGAGGAACGGATGGAGGTAGCCGTTGCCGTAGCCGTGGAGCATCACGTCGTAGATCTTGAACTCCGACTCCTCGACCGGTGCCATCGCCTCGTACACGTCGCGCGCCGTGTTCCCGGGCTGGAGCGCCTCCACCATCCGACTGCAGGTCTCCTCCGCGACCTCGAAGATGTCGCGGTACGCGTCGGTCGGCGGCCCCCCGACGGCGTACGGCCGGTGTATCTGGCTGGCGTACCCGCCGTCGTTCGCGCTTATCTCCGTCGTGATCACGTCGCCGTCCTGGAGCGTGCGCTTCGACGGCGTGCTCTTCCACGGGAGCGGCTCGCCGGACTCCGCACCCTCCATCGGCGCGGTCGAGATGAAGGCGTTGTTCAGCCCGCCGCCGTCGTGTGACAGCGCGGACTGGACCACGCTCTGCAGTTCCTCCTCGCTCATCCCCGGCTCGGCCTCGTCGGCGAGCGCCGCCATCCCGCCGTCGAGCACCTCGGCGGCCCGGCGCACGCGTTCGAGTTCCGCGTCGCTCTTGACCGCCGTCAGGTGCGTGAACGGCACCGTCGCGTCCACGAGATCCGCGTCGAGGCTCTCCTCCAGTTGCCGGTAGTGCTTCCACGGGAGGCCGAGGTCGTACCTCGGGTCGAACCCCGCCAGCCCGACGGTCCCCTCGCCGGCCCCGCCCTCGCGGAGCCGGCTGACGAGCTTCCGTCCGGGGTCGTGGAGCATCAGCCGGAGGTCGTCGATCTCGGAGACCTCCCTGACGTACTGGAGGTGGTTGCTGACGCCGACGTACATCGTCGGGGCCACCTCGGGGTCCGCGAACGCCACCAGGTAGGTGGCGAACGGCGGACTGTAGTTGGTCAGGTACTCCGTGAGCGTCGTCTGGAAGTGCGAGTTCCCGTGGACGACGACGGCGTCGTACCCCTCTCGGTCCATCAGTTCGTACACCGCGTCCCAGCGGCGGTCGTACTCCGTCTCCGGGAACCGACGGTAGTGGTCGCGTCGCCGATTCCCTCTGGCTAGTCGTAACGGGGGCATGCGAAATCGCCTCTCGATTGAGGATGGGGCAGCGAGGATTTAGTTCTATGGGGAGCGGCGAACGAACGCCGGGGCGGAGCCACCCGTCACCGGCGCGCGGAACGTCGGCCGGACTCGCCCCGCGCCGGTCAGTTCACGCGTTCGACCTCGTAGCCGTGCTCCTCCATCGCCGTCACTATCGACCGGGCGTGCTCGGTGCCGCCCGCGACGAGTTCGAAGGAGAGGTACGCCTCCCCGACCGCCAGGTCGTCCACGGTCCGGTCGTGGCGGACGTCGCGTATGTTCGCGCCGTGTTCGGCGGCGATCCCGGAGAGTTCGGTCATCTTCCCGGGCTGATCGTCGATGCGCACCCGGAGCTGGAGCAGCTGGTCGCGGTCGGCGAGCGCGTGGTCGAGCACCGTCTGGAGCGTGGAGATGTCGACGTTCCCGCCACTGAGCACCGGCACGACCGTCTCGTCCGACACGTCAAGGTCGTCGTCCAGCAGCGCCGCCACGGACGCGGCCCCGGCACCCTCCACGAGCTGCTTCGCCCGCTCCAGCAGGATCAGCGTCGCCTTCGCGATCTCGTCGTCGCTGACCGTGACGACCCCGTCGACGTGCGCCTCGATGAGCGAGTACGTCAGCTCCGAGATGCCGCCCGTGGCGATGCCGTCCGCGATGGTCTCCGGGTCGGCTATCGTGCAGGGCTCGCCCGTATCGAGGCTCTGCGGGACCGTCGCCGCCGACGCCGCCTGCACGCCGACGACCCGTATCCCGGGGTCGACGCCGGCCAGCGCCGCCGCGACGCCGGCGATCAGCCCGCCGCCGCCGACGGGGACGACCACGCAGTCGACCTCGGGGAGCGCCTCGCGTATCTCCAGCCCGATGGTCCCCTGCCCCGCGACGATGTCCGGATCGTCGTAGGCGTGGACGAACAGCGTGTCGCCGTCGGCCGCGACGTCCCGGGCGTGCGCCATCGCCCCGGCGAAGTCGCTCCCTTCGAGCACCACGTCGGCCCCGTAGCCGCGGGTCGCGTCGACCTTCGCCTGCGGCGCGTTCGTCGGCATCACGACCGTCGAGTCGAGGCCGACCTTCGTCGCGGCGAGCGCGACGCCCTGCGCGTGGTTGCCGGCGCTCGCGGCGACCACCCGGCTCGCCGTCCCGTCCGCCGCGACCTGCGTCAGCTTGTTGTACGCGCCGCGGACCTTGAACGAGCCGGTGCGCTGGAGGTGCTCCATCTTCACGTGAACGTCGCCACCCGTCGCATCGCTCAGCGACCGGCTCACCTCAACCGGCGTCTCGCGGACCACGGATTCGTCGTCGAAGCGGCGGCGGGCCGCGCGCACGTCGTCCAGTCCGGGTTCGGTCATGCCGCATCGTTGCGACGCGTCCCGCTTAAACTACCGGCCTCACCGCTCGCCGAGCAGCGCCAGGGCGTTGCCGCCGCGTATCCGCTCGGCGCCCCGGCCCGGGGCGACCGCCTCGACCGCGTCCACGAACTCGCCGAGTTCCGCCGTGGACCGCGGCTCGAACGGGTAGTCGGTCCCGAACAGCACCTGCGAGGCGGGGAACTCCTCCAGGGTCGTCCGCAGGGTGCTGTGGTAGCCGAAGAAGCCCGACGTGTCCACGTACACCCGCTCCTCCAGCTGTCGCTTGAACGCCCGCCACGGCTTCAGCTTCTCCTGTCCCGGCCACCGCCCGTCGTCGAGCTGGAGGTGGACCCGCCCCATCATCCCCGCGACGTTCCCGCCGAGGTGGTGGAACACCAGGTTCAGGTCGCCGTAGCGGTCGAGGATTCCCCGGTGGATCACCTCGGCGATGCTCGCGGCCAGTGCGGCCTCGCGGCCGAAGATGCGGTCGAGGAAGTAGTCGTCGTCCAGCACGTCGGAGCGGAGCGAGTCGGTGAGCGCAGGGTGGACCAGGAGCGGCGCGCCGGTCCGGTCCGCGACCTCGAACACCGGGTCGAGGTCGGCGTCGGGGAGCCGCACGTCGCCCGAGCGCGTCTCCAGCGCGCCGCCGTGGTAGCCCGCGTCGAGGGCGCGTTCGAGTTCCGCGGCGGCCGCCTCGCCCCCGGCCTGCGTCGGGACGGCGGCCAGCCCGTAGAACTCGTCGTGGGCCTGGACGACGTCGAGGAGCGCGTCGTTCGCCGCGGCCGTCGCCGCGACGTCGTCGTGACCCATGAAGTAGGGCTGTGACAGGACCGCGGCGTCGATGCCGCTCTCCGCGTACATCGCCAGCAGCGTCTCCGGGTCAGTCCCGGTGTCCGCGAACGGTCCGTCGGCGAAGCTCTCGGCCAGCGATTCGGGCATGGTCGACTCGAGGTACAGGTGCGCCCCGAAGTCGACGGTCGGCGCGTCGGAAGACATCGTACTGATATCCCGCGGACGACTATTCAACCTGCCGCTCCCGGCGACGGACGGGCGACCCGTCGCCGGAGAGCACGGTGAGTTCGCACCCGCAAGCGGTAAGCCGCTCCCGGCGAGAGAACGCGTATGCCACCGACGCTGGAGGTCGCGTGCCGCGACGACGACTGCCCGCTCGACATGGTCGAACTCCACTACACGTACGAGATGGTCGACGACGTCGGCGTGGAGGACTTCCGGTGTCCGTACTGCGGCCGCGGAGACGGCCTGGAGAAACTCACGTACACGTACGAGGACTCCCGGTAGGGCACCGACGAACGGGTGCGCGGCGTTACAGCGCGCCTATCGCGCCCTCGACCTGCTCGACTGACGGTGACCACGGGCCACCAGGGGCGCCAAATTCATTAGGACCTGGATCATCCACGTGATCACACATGGCCAGTGCCGCCAGCTCTCTCGTGGATCAGATGGTCGAATCGGGGATACTCGTCGTTGATGACGACTCGATTCGTCTAGGCGATGAGTTCATACGGACTCGCGAAGAGGTCGCCAGAAACCAGAACGGAACCGCCGTATCGACGGCTCTAGAGGAGATCCGGTCGAGATTCGCGATAGAAGAGACGGACGAAGTCGAAGCCGAAGAGATAGCCCAGAATGCCCTCACGATCGAACGGTTGCTGGATGACGTGGAGGAGGAACGACGACTGGCGGCTTCGTTATCGATCTTCCGACTCGAGTCCGAGATCGATTTCGACCGTCTCCCCGAGTCCTTCGTACCCATTCTGGGTTTCGAGATCGAGCCGTTCGTCAACAGTCACGAATCCGCTATCGTTGCACTCTGGCGAGAAGACTGCGACCCGTGTGAGTCGGTGATGGAAAACATACAGACGATAATGATGGAATTCGAGGCCACCGATATCGAACTGGCCGGGGTGTACGGACCCCCCTGTTCGGAGTACATCCGCTCGAATTACTCCGTACGAGGAGCACCGACGATACTGTTCTTCGAAGGAGGGGACGTCTCTTCCCGACTCGTCGGGAACTCCAACTATTCGAAGATCCAGCAAGAAA
Organism: uncultured Halobacteriales archaeon; assembly: GCA_964651725.1. GTDB lineage: Archaea > Halobacteriota > Halobacteria > Halobacteriales > Halobacteriaceae > CAZYYH01. The sequence goes on from CAZYYH010000005.1 coordinate 34,005, forward strand.
TACAGAAAATGAACGAATAGGATCACTACTGCAGTTCTCATAGAGTTCCGAAGGGGGAGTACCCTCGCCCCGTTCCCGGAACACTTATAACGAATCAATCAGAGTACTTGGCATGGTTGAGAATGGCAGCCAAAATGCCGGACTGAAAAGACGGCGATTCGTTCAGACCGTGGGTGCGTCGACTACGGTAGCGATCGCAGGATGTGGGGGAAATAATGGCGATGGCGGCGACGGCGACGGCGGCGACGGCGGCGACGGTGGCGACGGTGGCGACGGTGGTGGCACCGAAGAACTAGGCGAGCAGGTCCCGACACTGTCGGTGATCTTCTTCGGCGACGACGACCAACCCATCTGGGAAGACATTTTCTCGGTGGTGAGCGACAACTGGAACGAACTGGGACTGGAGTTCGAGGCCCGGCCCATGCCGATCGGTGAGTTCGTCGGAGAGCTGCTGAACAACACCCGTAGCCTCGACCTCGGGTCGATCAGTTTCGGAAGTTCCCCCGGCCGCATCGATCCACAGGAGCTGGTCCGTAGCTTCGCTGTAGACTACGCTGGAGCAAACGGACTTTCGAACTTCAGCAACTACGCAAGCTGCGAGTACACACAGCCAGCAATTCAGCAGGGTACAGCCTCGGACGAGTCAGAGCGGCGCGAGCTGGTCCACGAAGCCCTGGGGATCTTCGCCGACGACTACGCGAACATCTCCACAAACGAGATTTACTACTACCAGGCCATCAACGAAAACGAGGTGGAAGCGCGCGGGACGGGTGAACAGGGATTCCAGCCACTGAACGCGCAAGCGTACATCCAATCGCGTGCGAGAAACGGGGATACCTATACCGCATCGGTGGCCCCCGAGGAACTGGCACAGCGGAACCATCTGAAGCTCGGCAGTATCGACTCGTTCACGTTCTGGAACAACGTGGCGTACTCGCCGCTGCTCGGATTCGACGAGGACTACGAGCTTATCAACGTGTTAGCGGCCAATAGAACGGTCGAGGATGACTTCCAGCAGGTGACCTTCGAGCTGAAGGACGCGACGTTCCACGACGGGTCGTCTATCACTGCGGAGGACGTGAAGTTCTCCTTCAAATACATCCACGACAACGCCGGAATCTTCCCGTACGGGAGCGAACTCCCGCTCGAAGAGGACTCCGATAGCTCGATCACGGTCGTGGACGACAGCACGGTCGAATTCCGCTTCGAGCAGCCGTTCCCGCCGTTCGTCAGCCGAGAGGTTCCGCGAGTTGGAATCGTACCCAGCCAGCTCTGGAGAGACCAGGGAGCAGTTGACGATCCACAGGGGTTCGTTCCTGAAGAGCTAGTTGGATCCGGACCGCTGGAGGTGGCGAACTTCCAGCGGAACCAGTCCACGACGTTGGAACCGTTCGACGATCATCCGACGTTTGACGCCCAAAGCAGGGTCATCCTCACGGCGTACCAGAGCCCGACCGCTGCGATCCAGGCGTTCAGACAGAACGAACTCCAGGTGGTCACGTCGGTGACGAACGAACAGCTCCAGCAGCTACAGGACCAGACGGATTTCACGCAGGGGATTCAGGCGAGAGGGCTGTTCTCCTACTCCTGGATGCCGATGGGCGACACGGCGCCGACGAAATTCCGCCCGTTCAGGAACGCGCTGGGAACTGCTGTCAACAGAGCCCGCATCGAACAGGTCGCACTCGGTGGAAACGGCCCACCACACCCCTTCCCGGTGCACCACTCGGAGGCCCACCCATGGCGTCCAGAAAACGACCAGCTGACGCAGTTCACCGACGATATGTCCGGAGACCTCGAAACTGCGAGGCAGATCCTCTCGGACGCGGGCTGGGGATGGGACGACGACGGTCGACTCCACTACCCGCCTGACGCCGATCTGGAACCGCTCTGGCCCGACGGGGAACAGCCGACGAGCGAAGACGGATTCCCCTGTCTGGACTCGGAGGGGAACTACGCCGGGGAATCCTAGAGAGCGACCACAGCAGGCTATCCCCGGGGTGACGGAATCCAGTCCGTTTAATTTCCGTATTTTGGCTCTGTTGCGTTCGTCGGAGAGTTACAGGTTCAGCAAGGGGTGCGAGTGGATGCGGGCCCGCTCTCTGTCATCTGCCAGAGATCTCGTGACCGATACGGAGGCCGAGTTCAGCCACGATGTTCACTCCAGAAGATGGACACAGCAATCACTGGACCATGCCATCGCCTCTAGCCACTGTCGTCGATTACAGACGTTCCGACTCTCTTTCGCCATTGTTGGAAGTGGATCACCCATACGGTACAAGACCCCAGTTATTCAGTGATTTCGTTGTCACAGACGCACCCGGTAAGAGACGTGGTACAAGGTACTATCATCGACCCGTATGAAAGCGGGCCGGCCGTGTTGGCCGACGAGTATCTCAACGGGGCCGCGTTTTCATGACTGCAGGAGTACCCTGCGATGCTGTCCCGAAACTCCGCCGATCAGCCTTGAAGCGTCGATTCGACACAGACACGGCCGAATCCGCCGTCGGGTTAGCGTCGACGTCTGGATGGAGAGCGTCTCCGAACGTTCGTCACGAGAACCGACGACACGATAGATCCCATGGCGGGAACGGATCGTCCGTTCTCACTCCTCGACGCTAACACGGGGATCTATCACCCCATAGAGGACGTCAACGACGGCGTTTAGAAGGATTACCATCGCTGCGATGAGGAAGAACATGAACTGGATGAGCGGGTAGTCCTGCGCGAGCACGGATTGGACGAGTTCGTAACCGATTCCCGGCCAATTGAAGACCGTCTCGACGAGCACCAGTCCACCGATCGCCCTGGCCATCGACAGCGGATACATCGTGATCACCGGGAGGCTCGAATGCTTTATGATCTGGCGAATGCGACTGCTCCAGGGGAGACCGGAGATTCTCTGGAAGTGGATGAACGATTGGCCCATCGTCTCGACCACACTGGTTCGCATCACTACGACGGGAAGGAACGTGTACTGGAGGAACACCACGGAGAACGGGAGGATGTAGTGGTTCAAGAACTCCTCCATGAAGTACACTCTCCACCAGGGGACGCCCTCCCCGAGCGTGAATCCCGCGGAGGTCATTCCTCCCGTTGGGAACCATCCAAACCAGACCGAGAAGACGATGATAGCGATGATCGACAGGAAAAACTCAGGGAACGTGCCCACTGCAAAGAGCGGAAACAGGCTGTACCGCTCGAGCCGTGAGCCCCGCTTCGTACCGATTATCGCTCCGAAGACACTGCCCAGTAGATACCCGAGTGTGATCGCAGGGAACGCCAAAACGAAGGTGTTCGCTACCTTGCGTCCCACGACGTTAATCACCGGGAGACTGTACTGGAAGGACGTCCCGACGTCCCCGGTGATGAAGTTGAGGATGTAGTTCTTGTACTGGATGTGGAGCGGTTGGTCCAGCCCCCAGTGGGCACGCAGTGCCTGAACGGTCTCCGGACTGGCCCCAGAGAGGATGAACCTGTTCGCGTAATCCCCTGGCATCGTACGGAATAGGACGAACAGGAAGGTGAGAACCAGCCAGAGCATGATAGTCATCTCGAGGATCTTCAGTCCGAAGTAACGCATTCGAGACATGGTCAGCTAATCATCCCCCATCGTGGTAACGTTCGACGCCTGTTTGTCGCTCTCATGGTCGTAGTACAGGTGGCATGCTGTGATATGATCGGGATCTCCATCGACTTCGATCGACCGCGGTTTCTCGTCACAGATCTCCATCCTTTCGGGGCACCGACTTTTGAATCGGCACCCCTCGGGTAGGTCGATCGGACTTGGAACGGTTCCCTCCAGGTCGACACGGTTCCGTCCGAGCGTGGGATCCGGAATCGGTACAGCGTCGATCAGCGCTTGCGTATACGGATGTTTCGGATCCGAGATCAGTTGAGACGTGGGGGCTGACTCGATAACACGCCCCAGGTACATGACGTTGATCTCGTCACAGAGCATCGCAACTGTCGAGATGTCGTGAGAGACGTAGAGGATCGACGTTTCGAACTCCTCACTCAGGCGGCTGAGAAGATTCAGTATCGACGCCTGGGTCGAAACGTCGAGCATCGAGACCGGTTCGTCCGCCAAAACCACGTCCGGGTCCACGATGAGGGCCCTCGCGATCGCAACTCTTTGGCGTTCCCCACCCGAGAGCTGTTCCGGACGCCGGCCGAGGTAGTCTTCGACCGGAGCCAGTTCGACGTCGTCGAGCGTCTCTCTGATGCGGCGGTCGTGGTCGTCGAATCCGTGGATAATCAACGGCTCCCGGAGGGTCTCCCGGACGGTCATCTTCGGGTTCAGCGTATCGAACGGGTCCTGGAAGATGATCCGGATGTTCCGTCGGAATGAGGTCCAATCCGAGGAGTCGAATTCGGACGTCGACCGACCGCGATACAGTAGTTCCCCCCCGGTGATGTCTTCGAGGCCCAGTACCGTCTTCAACAACGTCGTTTTCCCACATCCGGACTCCCCGATAACCCCGGTGACGCTGTTCTCGGTCAGGTCGAGAGAGACACCGTCGAGCGCCTTTACCGGGGGCTGATCCCCGTGGATGAACTGGTCGATCAAGCTGGTTGTTTGACTGTAGTGTTTCTCGATTTCACGCGCCTTGAGGACCGGTGTGTAGGTGGCCATTATACGGACCCCCCGAAGTCGACGTTGCGCTCGGCTACGTCGGGCACGTCACCTTCTTCGTATCGGCTGTGCACCGTGTCGGAGTGGAAGCAGGAGACCACGTGATCCTCGTCCTCTGGGATAGGGTCAGGTTGTGGCGCGTTTCGTACGCACTCTTCGGTCGCCCACGGACAGCGGTCGGCGAAGGTGCAGAAATCCACCTCGTCCGTGTCCAGGAGCGGCGGGTTACCCTGGATCGTTTCGAGTTGCCTGTCGGGATATCGGATGTCGGGGAATGCCTCCTGGAGCAAGATGGAGTACGGATGACGAGGGTTCTGAAAGATGTCGAGGGACGTTCCCGTTTCGCAGATCTGTCCCGCGTGCATTATCGAGAGCGTATCACAGAACTCGAAGATGAGACTGATGTCGTGAGTGATCAGCAACATACTCGCGTCAGTTTCGTCCCTGGTGCCCTCTAGATGGTTGAATATCCTGTCTTGCATGATGACGTCCAGGGCCGTCGTGGGTTCGTCGGCGATGATGAGATCCGGTTCGAGAAACATTGCGATCGCCATCGTGGCTCGTTGACGCATCCCGCCCGAGAACTGATGGGGATAGTCGTCGATCCGGTCCGTCGAAAGACCCATCACCTCGAACATGTCCTCGAACTTCGCGAGGATCTCCTTTTTCGAGAGTTCGGTGTGAGTCTTACCGATTCGAACGACTTGCGTACTTATCTTCTCGAGTGGGTCGAGGCTGTTGAGCGACGCTTGCGGAATGAATGAGATCTCCTTCCAGCGGATCTCCTCGTTCATCTGTGTCTCGTCGTAGTCGTGAATGGGATCTCCTTTGTAACGGATGGATCCCGATTCGACCTTTCCGTTCGGATCCAGCCCGCCGATGATCGCGTCAGCCACGGTGCTCTTCCCGCATCCGGACTCTCCAGCCAGACCGGTGAACGCCCCGCGGTCGACGGTGAAGTTTGCGTTCGACACGGCAGTGATGGGTCCCGAATCCGTCTCGTACTGAATCGTGAGGTCGTCGACTTCGAGTAGTGGTTCAGTCATGGGAAACCTCCCGTCTTGTGAATGGAATCGCCGGCGTCATGTTTGGTCGATCATCGCTTCGTTCGGATCCGAACCTGTGATGGACTCGTAGCGCCTTCCCAGGAGAAATGCCGACAGAACAGTCCCCGAGATGAGGAGACCGGGTGGAATCGACCACCAGACCGCAGTTGCCATGTATCCCGATTGGTACGCGCTCCTGAGCATCACGCCCCAGGACGGGACGAACGGATTGACCAGGCCCAGGAACGCGAGGCTCGCCTGGGCAAGAATGGAGTATCCGATGCCGAGGGCGAAGTAGAGAACCGCCATCGAGGCCACGTTCGGCACGATGTGTTTCCGGATGATACGAACGGTCCCGGCTCCATCAGCCTTTGCAGCCATCACGTAGTCCCGTTCTTTGACCTGGAGCACCTGTGAACGGATCACGCGGGCAGAGGAACGCCAGAGGATAGCTCCAATGATGAGGATGGACGCATAGAAACCCAGGTCGACCAGGCCGAGCAGCACCACCGCGAACGGGATCAGTGGCATCGCGTAAACGAAGTCCGTGATCCGCATCAGGACGAACTCTACTCGTCCTCCAAGGTAGCCGGCTGCTATCCCAAAGGACATCCCCAACGTGATGATGATCGTTCCGCCCAGGATGCCGGTGAGGACCGTTGGACGAGTACCGTAGAGCAATCGGGACAGGACGTCCTGGCCGGTGGCAGTCGTGCCCAGTGGGTGGGCCAGGGAGGGACTTTCGGCTCGTAAAAGTTGACCCTGGGAGTCAACCAGAAACGCGTCGTAATCGTAGGGGACGACTTCGGGACCGATAATGGTGACTACTGTAAGTACAGATAGATAGATGATCGCGGCTTTGGCGAGATTATCACCCCAGAGGAGTTGCAAGCCACTGTAAATATTCGAGACGAATCGTTTGAATCCAGCGACCTCGATGCGATCACTAAATCCCATATCACCAATACTTGTCATGATATATGTTGGTCGCTCACACGAGGCGTATCGTCCCGGGAGACTTAAAGATGACTATCCTCGCAACGTAACGCCGTAGAGGTGAGACGGTGCCTGCGGGGAAACCAGCGGCTGCTCCGTGTCTTCCGGACATCCCGAAAGAAGCCGTCCCGACCGTCCCAACTGTCCCGAAAGAAGCACGGACGGCGAACGAGAACGCGCCCCGGAACGCGCAGTAACAGCTGAATGCAGCTGGTGAGAGCCAGACGGGCGCACGTGGACGAGGAAGACGCCGAGTGGCTCCCGGACCAGATGCAGTGAGCGGGGGCGTCGATCGGCGCCACGCTCCCGTCGAAGGCGTTCGACGCAGACGTCGCCGTTCTGAATTCCGGCGCGTAACGTGAGCCCAAAGGTAATGTATCAGTAGAGAGTGCCATGACGTATGACCCACGAAGCACTGGGCGTCTCCCTAGTCGCACAGACGGATCTCGGCGGCCGTCCGGGATTCAAGATGGCTCTCCAGGAGGCTGAGGGGCGTCTGTATCTGTACCTTGCACACCTCTGGCACAGTGGCTGGTCGGTCGTAGACGTGACTGACCCGAGCACGCCAACGCTCGAACGGTTCGTCGAAGGGCCGGCAAACACTGTCACGAAGAACATCCAGGTCGCTGATGGACTCATGATCGTCGGGCTGGAACACCCGGGTGACGGTGACGGGACCGTGGACGATCCGAAAGATCCGGCCGAGCCCGCCGAGGAGGGGGCCTACGTCTTCGACGTCGCCTCCGATCCGACCGACCCCGGCCTGCTCGGTCACTACGAGACAGGCGGGACGGGAACCCACCGGAACTTCTATGCAGGTGGGGACTACGCCTATATGGCCGCCCAGGTCGACGAGTACGAGAAGCGAATCCTCACCGTCGTCGACGTTTCGAACCCATCCAGTCCCGAAGAAGTTGGCCGGTGGTGGGCTCCCGGACAGGCACCCGACGAGGAGGGACCGGTCGAGGACTTCTACTGCCACGGACCTGCGTACGTCCGAAAGGACCGCGCATACCTTTCGTATGGCCGATACGGCCCGGTAGTTCTCGACGTTTCGGATCCGACGGAGCCGACCGAGGTCAGCCGTCTCGCGATGGGTGAAGGCCTCGGGAGTCGCCTCGGAACGCATTCGTTCATTCCGTTGCCCGGTTCAGACCTGGCCGCTCTGACGACGGAAGCCATCATGGAACAGTCCCCACTGGCGGGCGGGGAACCACTCAATTACATCGCGCTCGTGGACATCTCCGACGAACGTCCCTTCGAGTTCGACGACGATGGAAACCCCATCGGCCTGAAGTTTCTCAGTACGATGCCGCTTCCTTCGCCCGAGGCGGGAACCCCCTACGGCAACTACTACGAGAAGAGCGGCCGGTTCGGACCACATAACCTCCATCACCACAGGGACGACCCGCTTCGATACCGGTCCAGCGACCGCCTCGTCACGACGTGGTTCAACGCCGGACTGCGGATCTTCGACGTTTCGGACCCGCTCGACCCGACCGAGTGCGCCTACTACGTCCCCGAGGATCCCGAAACGCGGATCGGTGCCCGCCCTGAATCCGGCCTCGTGACTCATTTCGAGGACGTCGTCGTCGATCATCGCGGGTACATTTACTGTACCGACGCCAATAACGGATTGTTCATCCTCGAATCTCGAGCCCTCTGAAACGACGAATCCCCATCGCAAGCGGCTTCGTACGGGCTTGTAGAACCGCCTAACTCGCCCCTCGCACCGAATTCACCACACGGGTTGTTGACGGCGTGATCTGACAGGACGAGCGGAGACCGGTCGTAGTTCGTCGCGTCACAGCACCTCCGACGCTACCAACGACGAACTCCGGCCAGTACATCCGGAATCGCCTGCGGTTAGGAGTTACTGACCAACACCGGGCCCAGACGAGTGAGTCGCTCCCGGAAGGAGGAACGGTATGCCACCGACGCTGGAGGTCGCGTGCCGCGACGACGACTGCCCGCTCGACATGGTCGAACTCCACTACACGTACGAGATGGTCGAGGACGTTGACGTCGCGGACTTCCGGTGTCCGTACTGCGGCCGTCGGGAGAGTCTGGAGAGGGTCACGTACACCTATGAGGACTCGCGGTAGAAGTTACCGCTGTTCAGAGCGCATCGATTGCCCGCTCCACGCCCTCGTACGGCCGGGAGGCGGGCCACTCCGCGGCCGCCCACGCATAGGTCACTGTCAGATCGGGCTCGAGGAGGAAAAACGCAGGGCGTGCCCCCACTAAGCCGGTCATCCCGTCGTGATCGTGAGTGACGTCGTATCGCTCGGCTACGCCAGCCCGAGGGTCGCTGAACAGAGGGAACGGGAGGACGTGGTCGCGGATGAACTCGACGTGCTCGTAGGGCGTAGAGATGGAGTAGCCGACGACGGTCACGTCGTCCGCCCAGCCCCGTCGCCGGACGTCGATGCAGGTGTGGGTCGTCATGCCGGTCCCGTCCATCGGGAGGAAGGCGAGCAGCACCGGACCGTCCGCCGCGATCTCGGAGAGGGTGGCGTCCTCCCAGTGCTCGCCGTTCACCAGCGGCCGGGTGAAGTCCGGCACGGTCTCCCCGACCGTCGGGTGGTCGCTCGGCGGCAGCGAAACGACGTCGAAGGGGAAGTCGGTCCCGTCCGCCTCGTCGTCCCCGCCATCGCCGGCTTCCACGTCGGTCCTCGCGTCGCCGTACGTCCGTTCCAGGTACGCTACGACGTTGGCGCTCTCGGCCATCGTGAGGCCGCGCTCCTCGTCGACCAGGACGGGGACCGCGCGCTGGCCGCTCGCACGCTTGACGGCGTCGCGCTGGCTGTGCGTCGGCACGACGAACCGCGACCGGAGCGGTACGTCGAGTTCCTCGGCAACCCGGACGACCCGCTCGCAGTACGGGCAGCCGACGTGGCGGTACAGCAGTATCCCCTCGTGGTCCGACGGCGAGTGCGCGGCAGGCATCGACAACGTACTCCCCGGTCCCCGCGCGCTTAACTGTTGGTCCCGTCGCCCCGCGCAGGGAGCCGCCAGTACAGCACGGCCATCACGCCGGTGACGGCGGCGAGCGTCACGAACGCCTCGTCGAAGTAGCCGGCGTCGGCCATCCCGCCGACGAGCAGCGGCCCGGACGCGCCGACGACGAAGAAGACGGTCCGGACCAGCCCCCACGTGCCGCCCTGGATCTCGGGCGGGAGGATGCGGACGATGTACGCGTCGCTGAGCGGCGCGAGCCCGAGCCGGGTGCCGGCGACCAGGAGCGCGACGCCGAGCGCGAGGCGGCCGGACAGCGCGGGAAGCGCCAGCAGCGGGAGGACGCCGACCGCTCCGACGGCGACCAGCACGCGACGGAACCCGAAGCGGTCGCCGAGGCGACCCGCGACCGGCTGGAAGCCGGCACCGGCGGCGAAGAACACGGCGAACAGCGCGGCCGACGACGCCTGGCTCAGCCCCTTCGCGGTCACGAGATACGTCGGGAGGAACGCGGTGAGCGCCTGGAACGTGAACACCATCAGCGTCGTCGCCGCGACGGCGAGTGCGACCTGCGGGCGGCGGAGGACGGCGACCACGCGGCGAAGCGACCGCGACGAGCGCTCCGTCGGCCCGTCGTGGTCTGCGGTCCGGACCGGGAGCACGAGCCACAGCCCGCCGACTGCTACCAGCAGCGCGGGGACGAAGACCGCGAACGTTCCGCGCCAGCCGACGACGCCGACGAGCAGTCCGGCGACGGCCGGCAGGGTCGCCGCGCCCGCGCTCCCGGCGGCACGCGACACGCCGAACGCCGCGCCGTCGCCGTCGCGGAAGACGTTCGAGAGCACGGAGCCCTGCGGTGGCCCGTAGAGCCCGCCGCCGAGACCCAGCACGGCACAGCCGGCGAGGAACGCGCCGAACGTGCCGGCGACCGCGAACAGGAACGCGCCGAGCGCGACGACCACCAGGCTCGCACCGAGGACGCGGCGCTCGCCGAGCCGGTCGGCTACCAGCCCCGCGGGAAGCTGGGTCGCGGCGTACCCGGCTCCGCCGACGGTGAGTGCGAGTCCGGCGGCGGTGTTCGACAGCCCGAAGTCCGCGGTCATCGTCGGGAGGAGCGCCGGCAGGACGAACCGCGTCCCGACGACGAGCAGCCAGCCGACCGAGACGACGACGAGAACGGGCCTGCGCTCGCCGGCGACGAGAGCCGTCGCTCTCGACCGGAGGCTCGCCACTCGGCTCGACGGCCACCGCATTCGGCTTGACGCTACGGCCACGGGCGGCAAAGAGCTACTGGTACCGGCGCAAAGCTTTGTATTGTCGCGCGTCCCGTTGGCAGGTATGCACGCGACCGAAGGGGACGAACTCGAACTCGCGCTCGGGGGCGACGCCATCCTCACGAGGCGGTACCCGCACCGGAGTTCGCCCGGCCCGTTCGTGGAAACCGTCCAGGCGGCCGACGCCGGCGTCGTCAACCTGGAGGTGCTCCTGCACGACTACGAGGGCTATCCGGCGGCGAACGGAGGCGGGACGTACATGCGGGCTCCGCCGGCCGTCGCGGACGACCTGGAGTGGATGGGGTTCGGGCTGTTCGGCGCCGCGACGAACCACGCCGGGGACTACTCCCACGGCGGGATGGAGGCGACGATGCGCGAACTGGAGGCCCGCGACCTCCCCTACGCCGGCCTGGGCCGGAACCTCGCCGCAGCCCGCGAACCCGCGTACCTCGACACGCCGGCCGGCCGGATAGCGCTGGTCGCGGCGTGCTCGTGGTTCCCGCCCGCCGTCGCGGCCGGGCAGCAGCGGCCCGACGTGCAGGGACGCCCCGGTATCGCACCGCTCGGCGTCGACACGCGGTACGTCGTCCCCGACGGGGCCCTCGCCGACCTGCGAGCGCTCGGCGACGACCTCGGTCTCGACGCCGCCAGGGCGTTCCGCGAGGAACGCGGGTTCCCCGTCCCGGACGAGGGCGACGACGAGTACGTCCTGCCGCACGTCGGCGGCGAGGAGCCGGTCCGGTTCGCGGCCGGCGACGAGTACGCGGTGCGCCAGGAGGCCGACGCCGACGACGTGGCCGCGCTCCGGCGGGCCGTCCGGACCGCCGACCGGCAGGCGGACTGGGTCGTCGCCAGCCTCCACGCCCACGAGGGGCGGGACGGCCTGTACAACGACGACTCGGTCCCGACGTTTCTCGAATCCGTGGCCCACGACTGCGTCGACGCCGGCGCGGACGTGGTTCTCGGTCACGGTCCCCACGTTCTCCGCGGGATCGAGGTGTACGACGGTGCGCCGGTGTTCTACAGTCTCGGAAACCTCTTCATGCAGAACGAGACCGTCGGCCGGCAGCCCGCGGACATCTACGAGCGATACGACCTCGATCCGCTGACGGCCACGCCGGCGGAGCTCTACGACGCGCGCGTCACCGACGAGGACGGCGAGCGCGCCGGGTTCCTCGCGGACCGCGCGTACTGGGAGAGCGTGCTACCCGTCTGCCGCTTCCGCGACGGAGACCTCGCCGGCGTCGACCTCCATCCGCTCGACCTCGGCTTCGACCGGCCGCGGCCCCGTCGCGGCGTTCCCGAGGTGGCGACGGACGCCGCCCCGGATATTCTGGAGCGGGTGGCGGAGCTGTCGAGTCCGTACGGCACCACCGTCTCGCGCGACGGTCGAGTCGGGCGGATCGAGCCGACGTAGGACGACTGCGAGGCGTTCCCTCTCGGTGACCACCACGTGAGCGGGGCGACGCAGTTTACCCCGACCGAAATGCGGAAGGTGCTGGTCACTCCAACGTGTGATACGATGACGTTCGACGTACCGGGGGAGCTACGGTATCTGGCGTCGCACGAGTGGATACGCGTCGAGGACGACGAGGGGACCGTCGGAATAACCGACTTCGCACAGGACGAACTCGGTGACATCGTGTTCTTCGACCTGCCGAGCGTCGGCGACGCGTTCGAGCAGGGCGAGCAGTTCGGCGTCGTCGAGAGCATCAAGGCCGCGTCCGATCTCTACCTGCCCGCCGCCGGCGAGGTGGTCGAGGTGAACGACCGGCTGGAGACCGAGCCGGAACTCGTCAACCGGGACCCGTACGGGGACGGCTGGCTGCTCCGGATCGCGCTCGCGGACGCCGCGGACGCCGACTCGCTCCTCTCGGCCGACGAGTACGGGGACCGGACGGAGTGAACTCGTTCGTCGGCGACGGGAGAGAGCCGTTGGAGCGAAGAAACGCGCGAAGAATTGACCGCGTCGGTATCTTTAAGCCGTCGGATTCCCTCCGCTTACCTGGTGTCGAGGGAGCTTTCGCTTAGAGACGTGAACCTGCCTGTCATCACCAACCGACGCCAATCGCGTCCGTTCACGGACTCGGCATCCGGAAACCATAGCGGACCCTACCCCGACACCGGGAGGCGGGCCGAGGGGACCTCGTTCACCCGGCCCACTTCTCGCTTTGCAGAGGCGGATCTGGCGTGGTCGAGAGTGTAACTATCGACGAGAGAGGACTCACCTCAACCGGCGAGTACGTCTACTCCACGTTCCGAACCGTGACCCGCGCGTGCTGGAATCCGAACTCGCGTGAAACGATGCTCGACATCCCGGGCCAACGAGTAAGATAGGAATGTATAAATGTATATTTACTATTTTTTCCTGAATATTCCGAGGAGATCGGTCGACTGGCGCAATACTCCCTGCGGAGAGAAAGCCTATTCGGTCATCAACGGCCCTAAGGCGCCATATTCCTAAACAGAATCCTGACAGACCCACTTCCAGATCAGGACTCACTGTCGTTGCCTCCATACGGAAGTCAAATCGTCGTATTATGGCTTCTTGTCCGATCAAGCGGCAATAAATGAGATATCGGCTTGCCACGCGCCATAAATGAAAGAACTATGTTGTTTCCCCCTATACCCAGGATGTCTGACTATATTTCCAGGCGTGTGGGACGATCGCTCGACCACGAGGTACGGCAGGTGGACTTCCACGTGTGCCCGGTGACAGGTCAGCAGGTCGAGCCGGGGCCCCGTCGACGCGACGGCGGAGACGCGGCACGCCGACCGGTAGCTCGGTGGCCGACGTTCAGGGGAGCGCGGCGTCGAGCTTCTCCACGGGGTGTGGCGGCTCGCCGTCGGCGTCGGCCCGGTCGCCGAGCTGGGTGCGGCAGGACGCGCCTGGCGCGACGACTTCGTCGCCATCGCTCGCCGCGACCTGGTCGAACAGGATCGAGCCGATGGCCCGGCTCATGGAGCGGTGCTCGGCCTCGTAGCCGAAGCTGCCGGCCATGCCACAGCAGCCCGAGTCCAGCGGAT